>JAMNXK010000227.1 GCA_023653245.1 Tagaea sp. | reverse complement strand
TTGGCGGCTTTGTCCGCCCCGGCCGCCGCCCAGCCGCTGCCGCCGACGACGTTCAACGTCGTGGGCAGCATCGGAAACCTGTCGATGTACACGGCGCGCGAAGTGCCGTTCTGGAACGAGCAGCTGCCGGCCGCGTCGGGCGGGGCGATCCGCGCCCAGGTGAAGCCCTTCACCGAGCTCGGCTTCCGCGGCCCCGAGATTTTCCGTCTCGTGTCCAACGGCACGCTGCAATTCGCCACCACGGTGCTGAACTACAACTCCGGCGAAGTGCCGATGAACGAGGCGGCCGATCTGGTCGGCTTGGTCGGCTCGGTCGAGGAACTGCAGCGCGTGGTCAACGTGTTCCGCCCGCAATTCTCGGCGTTCCTCGAGCAGCGCTACGGCTTGAAGCTGCTCGGCTTCGGCTCGTACCAGGCGCAGGTGATCTATTGCCGCGACGCGTTCACCCAAGTCGCGGATCTGCGCGGGCGCAAGGTGCGCGCCTCGGGCGCCTCGCAACAGGCCTTCGTGCAGCATCTCGGCGGCTCGCCGATCACCATGGCCTTCGCCGAGGTGCAGCCGGCGCTCGCCAACGGCGTGGTCGATTGCGCGATCACCGGCGCGCTCTCGGGCTACCGGTCGCGCTGGCACGAGGCCGCGCGCTTCATCTCGCCGATGCCGATCAATTTCGGTTTGGCGGCCCAGCTCGCCAATCTGCGCTGGTGGAACTCGCTGGACGCGCGCGTGCGTTCGACGCTGGAGACCGAGCTGCGCAAGCTCGAAGACGCGATCTTCGATCAAGCCAAGACCGAGACCCAGATCGGCATCAACTGCAACACCGGCACGGGCCCGTGCCCCGAAGGCGCGCCGGCCGCCATGCGCTTGGTCGCGGTCACGCCCGCGGACGAAGCCCTGCGCAAGGATGCGCTGCAAAAGGCGATCCTGCCGAGCTTCGCGCAACGCTGCGGGACGGAATGCGTGGCGACCTGGAACCAGACGATCGGTCAGGCGCTGTCGATCCGCATCCAGTAAGGTCACGATCCATCGCAGGGGCGGCGGCGGAAACGCCGCCGCCCTTCGCATGTGCGAAGCGGGCCGCGCAAAAAATCTAAAGACCCCGTTCGATTTTCTTGAGTCCGTGCATTAGGACATGCTAATGAACGGATCGGGATGGAAACGACCGACGATCTCGCTTCGCGCGGCGCGCTGCGTGCGGCACCCGAGAATTTCCTGACGTCCGAGCAGATTTCGGCGGTCGGCAAAGGCCGCCGCGATTTTCTGCGCGGCGCCTTCGTGGCGGCCAGCGCGGCCGTCGCGGCGCCCGCCGCTTTGGCCCAAGGGCGGAGCGATCCGGATATCGTCGAACCTTTGCCGTGGGCGACGTCGCTCGGCAAGCCGGTCGTGGCGCTGCCTTATGGCCAGCCTTCGCGCTACGAGCGCGGGCTCCAGCGCCGTCAATCGCCGGGCCTGACCCAGACCGACGCCGCCAGCGTGTCGTTCACGCCGTTGCAAGGCACGTTCGGCATCGTCACGCCCTCGGGCCTGCATTTCGAGCGCCATCATCAAGGCTGGCACGACATCGATCCGCGCCGGCATCGCTTCATGGTGAACGGCGCGATCCCGGGCCTGATCCGCACGCCCAAGGTCTTCACCCTCGACGACATCATGCGCTTGCCGTCGGTCTCGCGCTTCCACTTCATCGAATGCGGCGCCAACACGGGCATGGAATGGGGCAACGTCGCCGTGCCCACGGTGCAGTACACCCACGGCATGCTCGCCTGTTCGGAATTCACCGGCGTGCCTTTGCGCCTGCTGCTCGAGGAATGCGGGGCGGATTTCGCCAAGGGCAAGTTCGTGCTGGCCGAAGGGGCCGACGGCTCCTCGATGACGCGCACGATTCCGATCGACGCGATCTTGTCGGGCGAGGTGCTGGTCGCCTATGGCCAGAACGGCGAGATGCTGCGCCCCGAAAACGGCTATCCGTTGCGTCTGGTGGTGCCCGGCGTGCAAGGCGTTTCGTGGGTCAAATGGCTGCGGCGCTGCGAACTGGGCGACAAGCCCTACGGTGCCAAGGACGAGACCGTCCACTACGTCGATCTGCTGCCCGATGGCACGCATCGGCAATACACCTCGATCCAAGAGGTGAAGTCGGTCGTCACCGCGCCCTCGGGCGGGCAGAAGCTGCTCGCGCGCGGCCACTACACGGTGTCGGGCCTCGCTTGGTCGGGGCGCGGGCGCATCCGGCGCGTGGACGTGTCGATGGATGGCGGACGCAATTGGGTTCAGGCCGAACTCCAGGGCCCGGTCATGCCCAAATGCCTGACGCGATTCACCGTGCCCTGGGTGTGGCGCGGCGGCGAAGCCTTGCTGCAGTCCCGCGCGACCGACGACACGGGCCATGTCCAGCCCGGCTATGGGCGCCTGCGCGAGGCGCGCGGCACGCGCTCGATCTATCACAACAACGCGATCCAGACCTGGCGCGTGGCGGCGAGCGGCGAGGTGGACAATGTCCAGGTTCTTTAGCGCGCTCGCGATCCTGCTGATCGCCGCCGGCGCCTACGCGCAAGAGCGCTTCCCCGGCATCGGCCGGCCCGCGACGCGCGAGGAGGTCCAGGCCTGGGACATCGACGTGCGCCCGGATTTCCTCGGCCTGCCCAAGGGCAAAGGCACGGTCGCGCAAGGCGAGGAAATCTGGGACGCCAAATGCGCGTCGTGCCACGGCACGTTCGGCGAGGCGAACCATACCTTCACGCCCATCGTCGGCGGCACCACCGCGCGCGACATCGAATCGGGCCGCGTGGCCAATCTGCGCCGCCCCGATTATCCGTCGCGCACCACGTTCATGAAGGCGCCCTCGATCGCCACGCTGTGGGATTACGTGCGCCGCGCGATGCCGTGGACCAATCCCAAGACCCTGACCGACGACGAGGTCTACGCCGTCGTCGCCTATATGCTGAACCTCGCGGACATCGTGCCGGCGGAGTTCGAGCTCAACGAGCGCACCATCCGCGACGTGCAGAACCGCATGCCCAATCGCAACGGCATGACCACCGACCACGCGATGTGGCCCGGACGGGGCTTCGGCACCGAGCGCAACAAGCCCGATGTGCGCCATCAAGCCTGCATGAGCGATTGCCGGTTGGAGGCGCGCATCGCCTCGGAATTGCCGAGCCACGCGCGCAACGCGCACGGCAATTTGCTCCTGCAAAACCGTATTTTCGGACCGACACGCGGCTCCGCCACCGGGCCGGAGGATTTCGACTTCGACGACGCGGAGACGGGGCCGCTCCTGCTCGCGCGCGAATCCGGGTGCCTGGCCTGCCACGGGGTGGCGCAAAAAATCGTGGGTCCCGGATTCGCCGAAGTCGCGCTAAGATACCGCAATCAGGATGTCGCCACGGCGATGGCCAACCATGTTCGCAACGGGGTGCAGGGGATCTGGGGCAACGTGCCCATGCCGCCGCAGCCCGATCTGAAGGACGACGAGATCCGCACGCTGGTCGGCTGGATTTTGGCCGGCGCGCCGGAGAAATAAACGGCTCGGACCCCCCGGTCCCGAGCCTCGAAGGAGGAAGGAACCGCAATGAAGACCGTCGACAATTCGCGCCGTCGGGTCGTGCAGACCGGCGGCGCTTTGGCGGCCATCGCCGCCTTGGGCTTGGTGCCCAAGGACGCGCTCGCCGCTTGGAACCAAGCCGCGTTCGAGGGCAAGAACATCCCCGACACGCTCAAGGCGCTCAATCTCGATACGCCCGCGAACTCGGCCGAGCTGCAGATCGTCGCCTCGGACATCGCCGAAAACGGCGCGGTCGTGCCGATCCAGGTCGTCAGCCGCATCCCGAACACCACGCGCATCGCGCTGATGGTCGAGAAGAACCCCAACATGCTGGCCGCCGTGTTCGACATTCCCGAAGGGATGATGCCGGACGTCGCCACCCGCATCCGCATGGGCCAGACCTCCGACATCGTCGCGGTCGCCGTGGCGGGCGGCAAGGTCTACACGGCGCGGCGCGAAATCAAGGTCACGCTCGGCGGCTGCGGCGGCTGAGGCAGGGAGGACATAGACATGACCAACCCGATGCGAATCCGCGCCAATGTGCGCGACGGCGCCGTCGATGTGCGCGTGCTGATGGCCCACGAGATGGAGACCGGCCAGCGCGTGGAGAACGGCCGCCCGGTGCCCGCTTGGTTCATCAACGAAGTGACCGCCACCCATAACGGCAAGACCGTGATGAGCGCGCAATGGGGCCCGGCGATCTCGAAGAACCCGTATCTGCAGTTCCGCTTCCGCGGCGGGGCGGCGGGCGAGCGGGTCGAGATCAAGTGGACCGACAACCGCGGCGAATCGCGCACCGACACCGCCACGATCGCTTGAGCGAAGACCGGGGCGGGGCCGGCGCCAAGCCGGTCCCGCATCCGGCGACCACGAGGGGAGGGAGACCTGATGAAACGCCGTTGGTATGGCGCGGGCGCCGCCGTTTTGGCGCTGGCTTTGGCGGGCGGGCTCGCCGCCCAAACGCAAGACGAAACGCAGCGCGGGATCGAGGCCTATCGCCAAGCGCTCCAACAAGGCAATCCGGCCGAGCTCTACGAAGCGCGCGGCGAGGAGCTGTGGAAAAAGCCCATGGGGCCGCGCAACGGCACGCTCGAGCAATGCGATCTCGGGATCGGGCCCGGCAAGGTCGAAGGCGCCTATGCGCGCCTGCCGCGCTATTTCGCCGATACCGACAAGGTTCAGGATCTCGAAAGCCGCCTGCTCACGTGCATGGAGCGCGCCTGGGGCATCGATCCCAAGCCGATCGTCGAAGCCGCCTACACGGCACCGGCCAAGCGCGAGATCATCGCGCTGACCACCTATATCTCGGGCGAATCGAAGGACGCGGTCATCGACGTGCGTCCGACCCATCCCAAGGAACGCGCCGCCTTCGAACTGGGCAAGCGCATGTTCTTCTTCCAGGCGGGGCCGCACGATTTCTCCTGCGCCACCTGCCATTCG
>JAMNXK010000226.1 GCA_023653245.1 Tagaea sp. | reverse complement strand
GTCGCCGGCGGCACCGGGCCCATCGACCGCTTGCCCCGGGGCGACGGCGGCCGGCGCTTCCGTGCCGGCGGTCGGGCTATTCTGCGTCGTCGCGCCGGCGGCGACATTGGGCGCGCCGGCTTCGACGCCGGCGGCGCGGATCTGCGCGCCCGGTGCGGCGTTGCCTTGCGCGGCGTTGGGCTGGTCGAGCGTGCCGCCCGCGCCGGCCTGCGCAATCTGGATCGCGGCGGCCGCGTCGAGGCCCGCGGAGTCGGCGACGCCACTGCCCGGCACGCCGACGAAGTCGCTGGCGATCTGCGCGGGCGTATCGATTTGATTGGGCGCTTCGCCCGCGAAGGTCTGCCCGTCGGCGAGCAGCGTTCCGTATTGAACGGCGCCGAGCGTCTGCGCGGATTGGAGATTGCCCGAATCTTCCCTGGAGTCCGCAGGGGGGGCCGGCGGCGGCGGCGGCGCGGCGGTCTCGGCGTTCGTTGTGTCCTTCGCCAGAACCGTCAATTCGTCGGCTTGGACATTCGCGGCGCGATCGTCGGGCACGATACGGATTCTCCGTGTTCAACCAAGGTCCGTTCCGCCCATACGGTCCGGTACCGCTACGGAATATACGGCATTCCAGTAAAATTGTCTATATCAGACTTTCTTATTGCCAATGAAGAGGTTACACGCTATCAGGACGCTCACATTATCGGAGCGATAGGGTAAAAGCGAGCCTTCAGAGAGAGAATTTGCGGTCGATGACCAAGCCGGTGAAATCTGCGGCGAGCGAAGCCGGCCTGACGATGGCCTTCCATCCGAGCGTGATGGCGGCGTCGTTGGCGCTGAATCTGCTCGGGGCGGCGTTGCCCGTCTTTACCCTACAAGTGTACGACCGCGTCATCCCGAACGCGGCGATCGACACCCTGACGCTGCTGTTCGCCCTGCTGCTCGCGGTGCTGCTGGGCGAAGGCCTGCTGCGCGCCGCGCGCGGCCAGCTCGCGGCCTGGACCGGCGCGCGCTACGAGCACGAAACCGCCGTGCGGGTGGTCGAGCGCCTGCTCGACGCCGAACAATCCGCTTTGCGCGGCGAATCGCCGGGCAAGCAGCTCGAGCGCCTGGCCGCGATCGACCGCTTGCGCGAGTTCTACGCCAATCAAGGTGCGAACATCGCCATCGACTTGCCGTTCACGGCCGTGTTCGCGGCCTTGATCTGGCTGATCGCGGGCGAGCTCGTCTACGTGGCGCTGGCGGCGTTCGCGGGATTCGCGATCCTGGCGCTGGCGATCGGGGCGGCGTTGCATCGCGCGCTCGCCAAGCGCGCGGATTCCGACGACCGGCGCACCAGCTTCATGATCGAAGCGCTGGCCGGTATCACCACGATCAAGGCGCTGACCATGGAGCGCCAGATGATGCGCCGCTACGAGCGGCTGATGGACGGGGCGGCGACCGCGGCGCACCGCGTGGCGCATGTGTCCGCGCTGTCGCAAAGCTTGGGCGGGCTGTTCTCCAACATCACCGTGGCGGCGATGGCGGCGTTCGGCTCGCTGATGGTTCTCGACGCCGAGATCACCGTGGGTCAGCTCGCCGCCGCCACGCTCCTCGCCGGGCGGATGATGCAGCCTTTGCTGCGCGCGATGGGCATCTGGACGAATTTCCAATCGATCCGCGTGGCGCAAAAGCGCCTCAAGGAACTCGACGATCTGCCGCAGGAGCCCGTGCATTCGGGCGCCGGTGCAATCGTCGGCGAAGGCGCCATCGATTTCGAGAACGTGCGCTTCGCCTATCCCAAGGCGCCCAAGCCCATTCTCGACGGCGCGGATCTGCGCATCGCGCCCGGCGAGTGCGTGGCGATCGTCGGCGCCAATGGCGGCGGCCGCTCGACCGTGCTCTCCATGCTCTCGGGCGCGTTGCGCGCGCAATCGGGCCGCGTGCTCTACGACGGGCGCGTGCTCGGGCCCAAGGATCCGCGCCCCGGCCCGGCCGAGATCGCGATCCTGCCGCGCCAGGGCGTCGTGTTCCACGGCTCGCTGATCGACAATCTGACCGATTTCCGCAAGGGTCCGCTGGTCGACCGCGCGCTCGATCTCGCCATGCGCCTCGGGCTCGACGCTTACGTCGCGGGCCTGCCCGACGGTTACGAGACCGAAATCCGCGGCGGCCAGACCGAGACCCTGCCCGGCGGCGTGCGCCAGCGCGTGGCGCTGGTCAGGGCGCTGGTGGACGATCCGCGCATCGTGCTCTTCGACGAGGCGAACAACGCCCTCGACCACGAATCCAACGAACGCCTGCTCGCCTTGCTGCGCGAAATGAAGGGCAACGTGACGCTGATCCTGGTCAGCTACCAGCCTTCGGTCCTGCGCTTGGCCGACCGCACGCTCGAGCTCGACGGCGGCAAATTCTTGGAGCGCCGGCGATGACCGATCCCGCGCTCCCCAAAGTGCCCGCCTTGCGCCGTCCGGGCGAGGATATCGGCGTGGTCCGCGCCGAACCCTTGGTCGACGCGCTGCGCGGCGGCCGCCTGGGCGATTTCGAGGCGGTTTCGCCCTTCGCCGCGTGTCTGATGCCGCTGCTCGACGCGCTGGGCTGGCGCGGCGATCCGCGCCACATCGTCGAAGCGCTGCCCCATTTCGCCGCCGACCTCGATCTCGACACGCTGCGCAACGTGCTCGCCGAGCTCGGCTTCGCCACGCGGCCGCAGCGCGCGAAGCTGTGGAAGGTCGATCCGCGCCTGCTGCCGTGTTTGCACGTCGGCGACGACGGAATCCCGCGCGTGATCCTCGCCAAGGAAGACGGCGGGATGCGCGTGTTCGACGGGGCGACCCGCGTCGAGGCGCTGCGCCGCAGCGGTCCGCGCGGCACCGCCTATCTGATCGAGTATGTCGAGACGACCAAGGAGAGCGAGGCGCAAGGGCGCAGCTTCTCCGACGATCTCGCCCGCCGTTTCAGGCCGGTGACGATGCAGCTGGCCCTCATCACCTTTGCCACCGACATCCTGACGCTGTTGATCCCGTTCTATTCGATGACCGTCTACGACAAGGTCATCGGCACCGAAACGCGATCGCTGTTGTTCTGGCTGTCGATCGGCGTGGCCGGCGCCTTCGCCTTCGACTTCGCGCTCAAGGCCGTGCGCGCGCGCCTGCTCGCCTATACCGGCGCGCGCGTCGAACGCCTGGTGGCCGTCGCGGTTTTGCGCCAATTGCTGCGCCTGCCGGTGGCGTTCGTCGAAAGCGCGCCGCTCAGCCAGCAGCTCTCCCGCCTCAAGGAATTCGACCAGATCCGCGACTTCTTCACCGGCCCCATGGTCGGCGTGGCGCTCGACCTGCCCTTCCTTTTCGTGTTCTTGATCGCCATCTACTGGCTCGGCGGCCCCCTCGTCGCGGTGCCGGTCGTGCTCGGGCTGGCGATCGCGCTGCTCGGCTGGCTGACCATGGGCGCGCAAACCGAATCCAACAAACGCGGGGCGCGCGCGCGCGCCGCCCGCCACGGGCTGACGGTCGAGATCGTCTCGAATTTGCGCGCGATCAAGCAGCTCGGCGGCCGGGCGATCTGGCTCGAGCGTTTCCGCGCGCTGTCGGCCGCCGCCGCGCACGAAGGCTATCGCTCGCAGATGCTGGGCCAGCATCTGCAGACGATCAGCCAAGGGCTGATGATGCTCGCGGGTGCCGCGACCCTCGCCTGGGGCGCCACGATGATCATCGACGGCACGATGACCGTGGGTGCCCTCATCGCGGCGATGGCGCTGGTTTGGCGCGTGCTGGCACCGTTGCAGATGGGCTTGGTGGCGCTGCAGCGCGTGGACGCGATGCGCAGCTCGATCAAGCAGATCGACTCGCTGCTGCGCCTGAAGCCCGAGTTGCAGGAGCGCGCGGCCCCCGCCGTGGTGCAGCGCGTGTTCCGCGGCACGATCAAGGTCAACCGCGTGTCGCTGCGCTATCGCCCCGACGCCGAGCCCGCCTTGCTCGGCGTCGATCTCGACGTGAAGCCGGGCGAGATGGTCGGCTTGACCGGCAATTCGGGCGCGGGCAAGTCGACCGTATTGAAGGTGATCGCCGGGCTCTACCAGCCCCAGGCGGGCACCGTGTCGCTCGATGGGCTCGACATCCGCCAGATGTCGCCATCGGAGCTGCGCAACGCGGTCACCTACGCGCCGCAGAACCGGCATTTGTTCTACGGCACCGTCGCCCAGAATCTGCGCCTGGCCGCCCCCACCGCGACCGAAGCGTCGATCCGCGAGGCGCTCGCCGAAGCCGGCGCGCTCGACGAAACGATGGCCCTGCCCAAGGGGCTCGAAACCATGCTCGGCGATTCGGAAACCGCCGGCCTGCCCGCCGGCCTGTTGCAGCGCGTGGCGCTCGCGCGCGTCTATCTGCGCCCCGCCGCGGTCCTGCTCTTCGACGAGCCCGGCCAATGGCTCGACCAGGAAGGCGACCGCGCGCTGATCGCGGCGCTCAAGGCGCGCAAAGGCAAACAGACCATCCTTCTCGTCTCCCACCGGCCCAGCCACCTGGCGCTTTGCGATCGGGTGGCGTTGTTCGACCATGGCCAGCTCGCCCGCATGAAAAAAGGCGGAGAGCCGGCACCCCAAGGACCCGCAAGATGACCGACCGCTCCGTTCCCGCTCTGCGCGCCGATCCGTCGCGCGTGCGCCATCTCTCCTTGGCCATCCAGCTCGAGGAGGGCGGCCAGCCCAAGCTGATGCGCCTGGCCGTGTGGCTCGTGCTCGGGCTCTTGGCCGCCAGCGTCGCCTGGGCGTCGAAGACCGAGGTGGCGCAAGTCGCGCGCGCGCCGGGCGAGGTCGTGCCCGCCGGCAGCATCGTGGCCGTCCAGCATCTGGAGGGCGGGATCGTGCGCCGGCTTGCGGCGCGCGAAGGCGATCTGGTCGAGGAAGGCCAGATGATCCTGGAGATCGACCGCACGGCGGCGGTCGCCGAGCTCGATCAGATGCGCGCGCGCGAAACGGCGCTGCGCCTTCAAGCCGAGCGCTTGCGCGCTTTCGCCGACGGGCG
>JAMNXK010000225.1 GCA_023653245.1 Tagaea sp. | reverse complement strand
GAAACCATGGCGAGGTGCGACGCGCGGATCGGTGCGACCAGCGCCAGAAACGGACGCGCATGGGTCTCGTTGACCAGCGCCATGCGCAAAGGATGCTCGCGAGCCACCGATAACCCCCTCGAATTCCCTGCGGAAACCCTAGCACGCCGTGCCGGATGGAAAACCCCCGCGAAGCCGCCTAGATTGACGCATGCAACTCGTTCGCGCCCCCGGAGCCCCATGAACCATCTCGCCACGACCGACCGCCTGTTTTTCGAGGAGGCCGGACTCGACCGCGCCAAGCTCCAGCGCCAGACCGAGGAAGCCCTCGCCGGTGCGGACGACGGCGAGCTGTTCCTCGAATACCGGCAAAGCGAGGCTTTGTCCTTCGACGACGGCAAGCTAAAGAGTGCGTCGTTCGACACCACGCAAGGTTTCGGCCTGCGCGCGATCCTGGGCGAGACGGCCGCCTACGCCCACGCCTCGGACCTCAGCCACGACGCCGTGGCGCGCGCCGCGCGCACCGTGAGTGCGGTCAAGGCGGGGCATGCGGGTTCGACCCGCGCCGAAGGCCCGGCGGGAACCAACGCGCGGCTCTACACCGACGAGAATCCCCTGGCCCTCATGCCCTTCGCCGACAAGGTGAAGCTGCTGGCCGAGATCGACGCTTTCGCGCGCGCCAAGGACAGCCGCGTGCGCCAAGTCATGTGCTCGATCGCCGGCGAATGGCAGGCCGTGCAGATCTTGCGCGAAGACGGCAACCGCATCGCCGACGTGCGCCCGCTGGTGCGCCTGAACGTCTCGGTCGTCGTCGGCGAGGGTGACAAGCAGGAGACCGGTTCCTTCGGCTGGGGCGGGCGCTTCGCCTTCGGCCAAGTGGTCGCACCCGAGAATTGGCGCCACGCGGTCGACGAAGCCGTGCGCCAAGCGCTGGTCAATCTTTCCTCGGTGCCGGCGCCGGCGGGCGAGATGGAAGTGGTGCTCGGGCCCGGCTGGCCCGGCATTCTGCTGCACGAGGCCATCGGCCACGGGCTGGAGGGCGACTTCAACCGCAAGAAAACCTCGGCCTTCGCCGGGCTGATGGGCCAGCGCGTGGCGGCCCCCGGCGTGACCGTGCTCGACGACGGCACGCTCGGCGACCGGCGCGGCTCGCTGACCGTCGACGACGAGGGCACGCCCAGCCAGCGCACCGTGCTGATCGAGGACGGAATCCTTCGCGGCTACATGCAAGATCGCCAGAACGCCCGGCTGATGGGCATGACCCCGACCGGCAACGGGCGGCGCGAAAGCTTCGCCCATCACCCGATGCCGCGCATGACCAACACGGTCATGATGGCCGGGCCCCACGCGCCCGAGGAAATCCTCAAATCGGTCAAGAAAGGCCTCTACGCCGTCAATTTCGGCGGCGGGCAGGTCGATATCACCTCGGGCAAGTTCGTGTTCAACGCCGCCGAGGCCTATCTGATCGAGAACGGCAAGATCGGCCCCGCGGTGAAGGGCGCCATGCTGATCGGCAACGGGCCCGAGGCGCTCAAGCAGGTCAAGATGATCGGCAACGACATGAAGCTCGATCCGGGCATCGGCACCTGCGGAAAAGACGGGCAAGGGGTGCCCGTCGGCGTCGGCCAGCCCACGCTGCTGATCGACCGGTTGACCGTCGGGGGTACGGCGGCGTAACACCCATTCGCGCGGGATCGGCCGTCCGGGGGGAGCGGGCCGGTTCCACGAGTAAGGCCGTCCCCCCATGACCGACCCCGCCTTCCAGACCCTGCCCTTCAAGCGCCCGGCGGCGCGCGCGCGGATCTACGCGGCGCCGATCGTGGGCGCTTTCGATCCCGGAGCTGCCGTGAACGACGACGCCCATCCCGACTCCCTCTCCGAAGTCTTCCAGCGCCTGGTCGATCCGGCGCGCGGGGACAAGATTTCCTTGCGCGAAATCCTCGACGAATTGGGCGAGCGCGGCTACGGCGCGCTGATCGTGCTGCTGTGCCTGCCGAACTTCCTGCCGTTCTCGATCCCCGGCTTCTCGGCGTTGACCGGCCTGCCGATCGCGTTTTTCTGCGTGCTGCTGGTGCTGGGCGTGAAGAAGCCCTGGCTGCCCGCCGCCCTCATGGATCGCAGCGTCGATCGCACGGGCTATGCGAGCGTGGTCAAACGCTTCCTGCCATGGCTCGTGAAGATGGAAGGCTGGATCAAGCCGCGCATGCCGGCCCTGACCTCGACCCTGGGCGAGCGCGCGATCGGTCTGGTCGGCATTCCGGTGGCGATCTTGCTGGCCATGCCCATCCCCTTCGGCAATCCGCCGCCGGCGATCGCCTTGGCGCTGCTGGCCTTGGGCGTGCTCGAGCGCGACGGGCGCTGCGTGATCTTGGGCTACGCCGCCTCGGCGGCGGCGTTTGCACTGGTCGGCGCGTTGGTCTTCGGACTCTACAGTGCGGGTAGCGCGGTCCTGGGCGGCTGAGTCACACTGCCCACATGGAGTCGCACACGCTGATCGGCGCCTTGTTCCTGGGCGTCGTCGAGGGCTTGACCGAGTTCGTCCCGGTCTCCTCCACCGGGCATTTGATTTTGCTGGTCGATCTGCTGGGCTTCGACGGCCCGCCCGGCCGCACCTTCGAAATCGCCGTCCAGCTCGGTGCGATCCTGGCGATCTGCTGGGTCTATCGCGCCAAACTCTTCGGCGTGGCGTTCGGCCTGGCGAGCGAGCCCGCCGACCGGCGCTTCGCGCTCAACGTGATCCTCGCCTTCCTGCCGGCGATGCTGTTGGGCGCCACGCTGCACGGCTTCATCAAGAACACGCTGTTCAATCCCTGGGTCGTGTCGGTCGCCTTGATCGCGGGCGGCGTGGCGATCTTGTGGATCGAGCGCCATTTGCCGATCCCGCAAGTGCGCGACGTCGACGAAATGTCGCCGGGGCTCGCCTTCAAGATCGGCTGCTGCCAGGTGCTGGCGATGATCCCGGGCGTATCGCGCGCGGGTGCTACGATCATGGGCGCCTTGCTCATGCGCGTCGACCGCAAGACCGCGACCGAGTTTTCGTTCTTTCTGGCGATCCCGACCATGCTGGGGGCGACGGTCTACGACCTGTACAAAAACCGCGCGCTGCTCGCCCTCGACGATTTCCACATCATCGGCGTGGGGTTCGCCGCCGCCTTTCTGGCGGCGCTGCTGGTCGTGCGCTGGGTGGTCAAGTTCGTGCAAACGCACGGCTTTGCGCCTTTCGGCTGGTATCGGATCGCGATCGGGTCGGGGATGCTGGCGCTGCTGATTTGGCGCGGTTGAGATTGAACCGCGCCACGATTCGCCTACATTAGGCGGTATGCGCAAACTCCTCCTCGCCTCCGCCGCCGCCTTGGCCCTCGCCGCGTGCGACAACCCGAACGACATCGCCTCGGAATTCATCCGCGACGAGGCGCAATGCGCGAGCCAGAGCGATCCGTCCGCCTGCCGCCAAGCGCTGATGGACGCGCGCGCGGCGCATGCGCGCACCGCGCCGGCCTTCGCCACGCGCGCCGCGTGCGAAACCGCCTTCGGCGCCGAGAACTGCCAGGCCGCACCGGGCACGCCCGCCCCCGAGCAGATCGCCGCGGCGCAAGCCCACGATCCCAACCAGCCCCAGCAGCAAGCCCAGCAAGCCGGCGGCGGCTTCTTCATGCCGCTGCTGATGGGCTACATGATGGGCCGCATGATGGGTGGCGGCGGCATGGCCGCGCAGCCGGTCTATCGCGATACCCAAAACCGCGTCTATTCGGGCGCCGGATCGCGGCCCCTGGGCCGCTTCGACGATCGCTTGATGCCGCCGCCGCGCGCCGCCGGCCAAGCCGCCGGCGTGCCGCGCGGGCCGCAGCAATCGGCGAGCGCGCCGGTGCAAGAACGCCGGGCCGCGACCCAGCCCGTCCGGCGCGGCGGCTTCGGCTCGTCCGGCATGGGCCGCGCCGGCGGCGGCTGAGTTCCGTGATCCGGTCTTTCGCCGTGAATCCGCGCGCCGATTGGCAAGCGCGGGTCGAAGCGCTCGGCTTGCGCGAGCCTTTTCTGGCCGACGGCACGCCCTATTGGGTCGAGGATCGCGGCTATGCGATCGACAAGGCGCAGATCGATCTGCTTTACGACGCGGCCGCCGAGCTCGAGCGGATCTGCCTCGAAGCGGTCGATCATGTCGTGCAGCACGATCTGTTCGACCGCTTCGAGCTCCCGCCCGTCGCCGCCCGCTTGGCGGGCGATTCGTGGGATCGCAAGGCGCGCAATCTGATCGGCCGCTTCGATCTGGCTTTCGTGCCGGGCCAAGCGCCCAAGCTGCTCGAATACAATTCCGACGGCGCGGTCTCGCTGATCGAAGCCGCGCGCTGCCAGGCCGAATGGCGCGACGATCACGCCGCCGGCGCGCCGCAATGGAACGAGATCGAGGCGCATCTGCACGCGGCCTGGCAGGGCTTGGGCCTGCCGCGCTTGCCCGCGCATTTCGCCGGCACGAAGGACGATCTCGAAGCCGATACGACGCTCGACTGGCTCGCGGAGACCGCGCGCGCCGCGCGCATCGACGCGCGGCGCATCGATCTGGACGAGATCGGCTGGGACGGCGAGAAATTCCTCGATCTCGACGGCCAGACCGTGCGCACCCTGGCGAAGATCTATCCCTGGTGCTGGCTGGCGCGCGACGATTTCGCCCGCCATCTCGAATTCGCCGGCACCACGGTGATCGAGCCCGCCTGGCGCATGCTGCTCGCCGACAAGCGCATGCTCGCGCTGCTGTGGGAGATGTTCCCGGGCCATCCCAATCTGCTGCCCGCCTCGCTCGACGCGCTCACCGGCCCGTGCGTGGCCAAGCCCGCGATGGGTCGCGACGGCCGCGGCGTGCGCCTGCACGCCCAAGGCCCGGCGCTGCCCCCGACGGGCGGCGATCTGGCCGAGGCCGACGACGACGAAGGCCCGCTGGTCTGGCAGGAAATGGCGCCGACGGCCGAGATCGACGGCAAGCATCTGATCGCCGGCGTGTGGTGCGTGGCCTCGCAGCCTTCGGGCTTGG
>JAMNXK010000224.1 GCA_023653245.1 Tagaea sp. | reverse complement strand
CCCGGCCCGCCAAACGCTCGCCGCTCGACCGCGATCCGACGCCGGTGGTCGTGCCCGCCCCGAAGAGCGGCCTGCCCTTCGAGCGCGGCTGGCGCCCCGCCTCGGCAACGCAGAACTTCCTGGCTTTCGCCCTCGCGCGGCCCTTCCGCACCCATATCCGGCGCCCCGACGGCAGCTTGTTGCGCGTGCGCATCGCCGCGGTGACCTCGGGCAAGCGCTCCTTCGACATCCAAGGCGACGGCAAAACCCCGCGCTTCGCCGTCTTGATCGAACCGCGCCGGCGCGGCGACGATCTGCCGCCCGAGGGGCGCTACGATCTGGTCTCCGACTGCGCCTGGCTCGGTCGGCTCAAAAACGTGCCGCTCCGCCACGTGCCCAAAACGTTGCGCGAACGCGTCCGGGCACGCGGCTATTTCCACGTCCTTTGAGATCATCTCGATAAATCCCAGCTACCTTAGGGATCTCGGGAGTCGCGCGCTCAGCCGAAGGATTGTCGCGGCAGCCATAGCGCCATGTCGGGCCAAATCCACAGCAGCCACACCAGCAGCAGCATCATGAACAGGAAGGGCAGTGTGCCGACGATCACCTCGGTGATCTCGCCCTCCCCGCGGATGCCCTGCACGACGTAGAGATTCATGCCCACCGGCGGGGTGATCAGCGCCAGTTCGGCCATCACCACCAGGAAAATCCCGAACCACACCGGATCGATGCCCACCGCCGTCACCAGCGGGAACACGATCGGAATCGTGCCGATCACCATGGCCAGCGCGTCCAGGAAGCAGCCGAGGATCAGGTAGAACACGGTGAGGATGAGGATCAGCATGCCCGGCGTGGCGCCGATCTCCTTCACGTAGGTCGCCAGCGCCTGCGGCACGCCCATCAGCCCGAGCACGAAATTCAAGTAGAACGCCGCCGCGGCGATCAGCATGATCATCGCCGTGATCGACACGGTCGACACGAAACTCTCATGCAGCATGCGGAACCCGAGCTTGCCGTTGCCCGCGGCGAGGATGAGCGCCACGACCACCCCGATCGCGGCGGATTCCGTCGGCGTCGCCCAGCCGAGATAGATCGTCCCCATCACGGCGACGAAGATCGCCAGCGGCGGCAGCAGATCGACCAGACGCAGCAAACGCGCGCGCAGCGGGGCCGGCGGCTCCTTCGGGCCCGCGAATTCCGGGCGCCATTTGCACAACACGATCACGACCAGCATGAAAAGCCCGGTCAGAACCAGGCCCGGCACCACGCCGGCGGCGTAAAGCCGCCCGACCGAGGTGTTGGTCATGGCGCCGTAGATGATCATGTTGATCGAGGGCGGAATCAGGATGCCGAGCGTCGCCCCGGCGGCGATCGTGCCCAGGACGAGGCGCTCGTCGTAGCCGCGGTCGCGGAACGAGGGCAGCGCCACCGTGCCGATCGTCGCGGCCGTCGCCACAGACGAGCCCGACACGGCCGCGAACAGCGCCGATGCGCCGATATTCGTGTGCAACAGGCCCCCGGGCAGCGGGCTAAGCCAATCGGATAGCGCCCTGTACATCCGGTCGGTGAAACCGCCGCGCACCAGGATCTCCCCCAGCAGCACGAAAAGCGGAATCGCCACCAGCACGAAATTGTTGGTGGCGCCCCAGAACTGGTTCCCGAAATTCATCACGGCCGGCCAGCCGAGATAGAGGATCGAGCCCGCCATGCCGATCGCGAACATGACGAAGGCGATGTGCAGCCCCAGCGCCATCAGGAAAACGAGCAGCAGGAACCCGACGAACGCGGTCGAAGCCTCGATCATCGCCCTTCTCCCTTGCGCGCTTCGAGCTCGGCCTCGACCTCGTCGAGCGCCGTGGCGGGGCCGTAGAGCTTGTTGAGCCGGCGCCGGTCGACCGCGAGCAGATAGAGCGCGTGGGCCGCGTAGGCGGCCGCGAAGGCCGCGAACAGCCCGAGGCCGAACAGCCACGCGCTTTGCGGAATCCACAGCGGCGTCTGCAGCGGGTTGGTCGCCACCGAACGGAACTCGACGCTTTCCTCGAGCACGTTCGCGCCGCGCCAGAACGCGAACGCCGCGAACACGGCGAGCGCGACCATGGCCGTCGCGTTCAGCACCGCCTGCCACGCCTTGGGCATGCGCACCACGAACACGTCGATGCGCGTGTGGCCGCGCACGGCCATGGTGTAGCAAGCGCCGATCGAAGCCGAGATCGCCAGCGCGTAGCCGCCGATATCGTCGATCCCCTGCAGCGAGAAGCCGAAGAACTTGCGCCCGACGATTTCCACCGCGATCGCCAGCGACAGCGCCAAAATGCCGTAGCCGCACGCGATCGCCGCGACGCGCGCGACCGGCGTTGCGATCCGGCCGACCGGATTGTCCATCTTGCCCCCTCCCGGAACGGGGACGGCGCCCGCGCGCCGCCCCCGCCCTTGGTCTGTCGATCCGGACGCCGCGCGCGCGGCCGACGGTTTCGTTCCATGTCGCCGAGCAGGTCGGATCGACGCGGTTGCAGGTCTGCTTCCAGATCGGCAGCACGACGGCGGTCACGGCGGCGTTGATCTTGCGCTGATCCTCGGCCGAAACCTGCACGAGGCGCATGTTGTACTTGGTGCCCTCGACGCATGGATCGCGGCCGACATTGCAGTTGATCGCGTCGCCATTGGCCGTGTCGGCCAGGCCCCACATCTGATCCTCCATCTTCTTGAACTCGGCCGTCAGGCGCGCTTGCGTGGCCGGCGCGTAGCGCCGCCAATGGTCCAAATTCATGAAGTGACCCTGCACCGAGCCCGACACCGACAGCGGCAGGAAGTGCGAGGTGACTTCCGGCCATTTGCCGGTGTTGCCCGAGGTCGGCGAGGTCACGCCGCAATCGGCCACGCCGCGCTGCAGCGCCGGATAGACTTCCGAGAATTGCAGCGTGATCGGCGTGCCGCCCAGATGCTGGATCAACGCCGCCATCGACGGCGTGAAGCTGCGCACCTTGAGCCCGCGGACGTCGTCGATCGAGCGGATCTCCTTGTTGCAGTAGAAGACCTGCGGACCGAAGGGCCACAGCGTCAGGACCTTGGCGTTGAAGCGCTGCTGGAGGCGCCGGTCGAAGGCCTCGCGATAGGCATCGACGGCCGCGCGCAATTGGCGCATGTCGGTCGATACGCCGATCAGATCGATACCTTCGAAGAAGGGGTCGTCGCGCGAGGCCATGCCGATCTGCACCGACATCACGTCGAACGTGCCCGAGCGCAGCAGGCGCAGCGCGTCGGCCGCTTGCACGTTCACCACGTCCATCGGGTTGTAGTTGACACTCATCGGGATGCCGAGCGCCGCCGGCAAGCCCTGGAAGAACGGCCGCTCGATCCCGTCGACATGCTTGGCATTCGACGAGAAATTTCCGGCCACCCGCATCGAGTTGGGGTTTTGGGCGACCGCGGCGGGACTGGCGGCCAAAGCCGCGGCGATCAGACCGGCGGCGAAAAAGACTTTCATCGGAACCTCCTTGCTTTCGACGGCGATGGGGGAATCCGTCGCGCATCGGCAAAAACCGAGCCATTTTCCATTTTTCGGCGGCGATCGCCCAAGAAATGGGCAGGCGACCGCAGCTTCACTTCCCCCGCCACCGACGATGCACGACCCGGGCCGCTCGCGCCAACCGGCCGAGACGGGCCGTTTCGCGCTTCAGCCCTTCACCGCGCCGGCGGTCAGCGCGTCGACGAGATGGCGCTCCAGGAAGGCGAACAGCACCATCACCGGCACCGCCGCAATCGTGGCCGCGGCCATCAATTCGTTCCACTGCACCCGGTATTCGCCGACCATGTTGGCGATGCCGACCGACAGCACGAACATGTTGGGATCGGTCGTGAGCACCAGCGCCCAGACATAGGCGTTCCACGAAATCAGGAACGTGAACAGCGCCACCGCCGCCAAGCCCGGTGCGGCCAGCGGCAGGATCACCCGACGCAGCGTCACCAGGCGCGAGGCGCCGTCGACGATCGCCGCCTCGTCGATCTCGCGCGGGATCGAACGGAAAAAGCCGATCAGCATCCACACGCTGAACGGCAACGCGAAGGACGAATAGGCCAAGATCAGCGCGAAATAGGTGTTGATGAGGCCGAGCTCCGACATCAGCCGGAAATACGGGATGATCAGCAGCGTCTCGGGCAGCATCTTGGTGAACAGCAGGAACACGATCAGCGCACCCGCACCCCGGATGTGGAAGCGCGTGAAACCGTAGGCCGCGAGCGTGGCGAGCGTCACCGACAGCAGCGTCGACGCGGCCGAAACGACCAAGCTGTTGAGGAAGTAGCGCGCGAAGGGCCGTTCGATCAGCAGCGTGGCGAAAGCGCCGAGATTCCAATTCGCCGACCAGAAGGCCGGCGGCGACAAGAACACCTCGTGCTGCGGCTTGAGCGCGGTGTTGAGCATCCAATAGAACGGGAAGATCGTCACAATCGCTGCGGCGAGGATCGCGAGCCACAGCGCCGCCGCGGCAACGGGATGTTCGCGCCTCATCGCTGCTCCTCCGCCCGGCCGATTCCCGTGGCGCGCAGATAGACGACGGCGAAAGCGAGGACCACGAGCAGCAGCAGCACGCCGATCGCCGCCGCTTCGCCGAAGCGGTTGGCGCGGAAGGCGGTGTTGTAGAGCAAAGCGGGCAGCACCTCGGTGGCGCCGGCCGGCCCGCCCCCGGTCATCACGCCGATGATGTCGTAGTGGCGCACGACGTTGATGATGTCGAGCGTCGAGGCGACGACGATCAGGTATTTCAGATTCGGCAAGGTGATCCATCGGAAGCGCTGCCAGGCGGACGCCCCGTCGATGTCGGCCGCCTCGTATTGTTCGGGCGGGATGGTCTGCAGGCCGGCGAGCATCAGCAGCATCACGAAGGGCACGCCGCGCCAGATCTCGACCGCCGTCACGGCGGCGAAGGCGGGCCCCGGCTCGCCCAGCCAAGCGACCGGCGACGCGATCACGCCCGCGCGCAGCAGCAAATGGTTGACCACGCCGAATTGGGGCTCGAGCAGCCACAGCCAGAT
>JAMNXK010000223.1 GCA_023653245.1 Tagaea sp. | reverse complement strand
CGGTCAGCATGATCACCGGGGTTTGGTCGAGCCCCTTGATGCGCATCGTGCGCAGGCGCTTGACGAAGCCGATCCCGTCGATCGGCTTCATATGCACGTCGCACAGGATTACGTCGGGATGCGTGCGCATCGCCTCGCGCGCGCCCGCACCGCCCTCTTCGGCCTCGGAAATCGACAGCACGCCCAGCCGGTGGAGCAGCTGCTTGACCACCGAGCGCGCGAAAGGCTCGTCCTCGATAACCAGGACCTTGAGCCGCGCGTAGTCGATCTCGTCGACGACCGTTTGCATGCCGAAATGTCCCCTCCGGCGTACAATATGACCCTGATTCGTTGCAGGTCCATTGCAAAATGCATCGCAAGACGCGACGTCGATTGGGCGGATTTGCGGCTTACTGAGGTATGCTGCTCAAATTCCGCGCAGAATCATGTTGATCCCGCCGACGAACACCACCGCGAGCACGAATAGCCGCAAGGTCGCGGGCGGAAACAGCCCGCGCAGGCGCTGGCCCAGCGCCATGCCCAGGAAAAGCGGCGGCACGCAAGCCAGCGACAGCAGCAGCGTCGCGCCCGACGGCGCCTGCAAACCAAGCACGGCGACGAACAGCGTGCCCGAGCCGGCGGTGTAGAGCACCGAGACCGCCTTCACGAATGTCGCGGGCGCCAGACGCAAGCCCGTCAGATAGAGTGCTATCGCCGGGCCGAACAAGGTGGTGAGCCCGCCCAAGACGCCGCCGGCGGCCCCGGTCAGCGGGCCCAGCCAGGCCTCCCAGGCGCGCGGGATGACGAAGCTCGGCGTCAGCGCCGTCGCAATCGACGCCAAGCAAACGAAAACCCCGGCGACCACCAACAACGCCGCGTCGGGCAGCGTTCCGGCGAGCGAAACGCCAAGCACGATTCCGGCCATCAAGCCGGCCACGACGGGGGCGACGCGGCGGACGACCTCGCCGGTCCCGTGACCGGCCCAGGCTTGGAACACGTTGGACAGGAACAGCGGCAAGGCGAGCAGCTGGACCGATTCCCGGACGTCGTAGAACACCACCAAGACCGGCAGGACGACCAAGGGCGTGCCCACGCCGATCACGCCCTTGACCACGCCGCCCGCGAGCAAAGCGAGGCCGGCGGCAAGCAGCGGGACGAGTTCCAATTCGGACATGACGCCGGACCGTAGCATCGTTGTCGGCGGCAGCAAACGCGGGCATCGAGCGCGCCGGCGACGAAAGACCCTAAGCGGCAAGGGGGCTCGGCGCGGGTATGATGCGCTTGGCCGGACATACAGATGTGTGACGGACCAGAAGCGGGAATACGCGGGTACGGAATCGTTCCGCCTCCGACTCCTACGTTGGTAGGGGCGCCACAATCGTATGTCGGCGCCGTTCGACCCATCGACCGGAGTCCCCATGGCCGCCAGAACGTCGTCCCGCCGCATCGCCCGCCCCGCCGCGAAACGCGCCAAGAAAATCGCGATCAACAACCGCCCGCGCACGTTCCGGGTGTCCGACGATCGCCGCACCTCGGTTCGGCTCGAACCTTCGTTCTGGGCGGCGTTGCGCCGCGCGGCGGAAAGCGAAGGCCAATCGCCCACCGAATGGGCGCAAGCGCGCGGGGTGTTCGACCATCCGCGCGCGCGTTCTTCGGCCCTGCGGGTGGCGCTACTCGAATACTTCGTCTTCCGCGCCGGCAAGGCGCCGGCCAAGCGCCCGGCGCTCGCGCGGGCGGCCTAGCAGGCTGCTAACGCCGCGATTGCTGCTATCTTGCCCGGGACCAAGCCGGTCCCGGGCGCCGGCGCATCGTCGGCGGCCGGGGCGGCTTTTCGCGAGGCCGACCGCCATGCCCCGTTTTTGCGCCAATCTCGACTGGCTCCATCTCGATCTTCCTGTGCTCGACCGGCCCCAGGCGGCCGCGCGCGATGGCTTCGGCGGGGTCGAGTTTTTGCGCCCCTATCTGGCGCCGTCCGCCGATCTGGCGCGCGCGGTGCGCGACGCGAAGCTGGCCGTACCGCTGATCAACGCGCCCGCCGGCGACTGGGACAAAGGCGAGCGGGGGCTGGCCGCCTTGCCGGGGCGCGAAGCCGAATTCGCCGCCAGCCTCGGTCCGGCTTTCGACTATGCGCATGCCCTGAGCGCGCCGCTCGTCCACGTGATGGCCGGGCTCGTGCCCAAAGACGTGCCGCATGACGCCGCGCACGCGACCTATGTCGCCAATCTGCGCGTGGCGGCCGAGCGCGCGGCGCGCGCCAAGCTGCGCCTGTGTATCGAGCCGATCAACCCGATCGACATGCCCGGCTATTTCTTGAATCGCCAGGACCAGGCCCACGAGATCGTCAGCACCGTGGGTGCCGAACATCTCGGCGTGCAGATGGATTTCTACCACTGCCAGATGAGCGAAGGCGGGATCGCGCGGAAATTCGAGGGTGGGCTCTCGCGGATTTTCCACGTCCAGATCGCCGCCGTACCCGGGCGCAACGAGCCCGATTCGGGCGAGATCGCCTATCCGTTCCTGTTCGATTTCATGGATCGGCTCGGCTATGCGGGTTGGGTCGGCTGCGAATACAAACCGCGCGGGCGCACCTCCGACGGGCTCGGCTGGATGGCGCGCTATCGCGCGTGAGCGTCGCGCATCCGCGCGATCAGGCCGTGAATGTCGCCCAAGACCCACAGATCGCGGATCTTGGCGCGCTCGAAGGTGAAGATCGGCGCGCCATGCCACCACACATGCTTGCCCGAGGGCGCCACGCCGAACAATTCCTTGCGATGCAGCCCGTGGAATCGCAGCTTGCCAGCGACCTTCGGACCTTCCTCGACCAGTTCGAGGATGTCCGAGGTGTAGTCGCCGAAGGTCCGCGTGACCATATCGACATAGCCGGCGAATTGGCCGTGGCCGACCAGCACCGGCCCGAGCGAGCCCCGGAACGTGAAATCGGCATGGAACAGGCCGCGGATCAGCGATTTGTCGGCGCGATCCCACATCTCCTTGTAGAAGACGCGCACCGATTCCTTTTGCGGGGTGTCGAACATCGCGCCATCCTATCGCGACCGGCGCGGAACTTGAACCGTGCCGCCGCACGAGGCCCGACATGACCGCGACCCGAAAACTCGTTCCGATCCCGCTCACGCGCGAAAACTTCGCGCCCTATGGCGAGGCGATTTTGCCCGCCCCCGACGGCGCGGCGTTGCCGGGGCACGAAGCCGACGGGCTCGATCTCCGCCAAGGCAGGCCGCGCTTCTACATCATGCGGCTCGACGGGCGCGGACTCGGCTTTCGCGCCATCACCCGCCATCGCCGCGTGACGCAATGCTTGGCCTCGACGCGCGGCCAGGATTGGTATTTGGGCGTCGCACCGCCCAAGGGCCTCGACGAGCCGGACGCCAAGCCGGCGTTGGACGACATCGTCGCCTTCAAAGTGCCGGGCGGGGTCGCGATCAAGCTGCATGCCGGGACCTGGCATGCGGGGCCGTTCTTCGCCGGGGCCGCGATGGACTTCTTCAATCTCGAACTCGCCGACACCAACGAGGTCGATCACCACACCGTGGCGCTCGACCGCGAATACGGCACCGGTTTCGAGTTCGAGGTGTGAGGGCGGCGATCTCCCCAACACGCCCGTCATACTCGGGCGCGCGGGAACCGCGCGACCCGGGTATCTCGAAAACATATGCCGCGCCGAAGGCGCGACGTTCTTTTCCGAGGTCCCCGGGTCGGGCCTTCAGCCCGCCCGAGGACGACGAACATGGGATAGGCCGACGCCGTTGGCTCAAGCCTTCCCCGGCGGGACGAGCACGTCCTTGCCGAGGAACGGCCGCAAGACCTGGGGCACGACGACCGAGCCGTCGGCTTGCTGGTTGTTCTCCAGGATCGCGATCATGGCGCGGCCCAGGGCGATGCCCGTGCCGTTGAGCGTGTGGGCGAACAAAGGCTTTTCCTTCGGGCCGGTGCGATAGCGGATGTTCAGGCGCCGCGCCTGGAACTCGGTGCAGTTCGACGTCGACGTGACCTCGCCGTATTCGCCGCCATTGCCCCGCCCCGGCATCCAAGCTTCGAGATCGTATTTGCGATAGGCGGCGGCACCCAGATCGCCGGTGCAGATATCGAGCACGCGATAGGGCAATTCCAGCGCGTCGAAAATGTCGCGCTCGTTCGCGAGCAATTCCGCGTGCAGCGCTTCGGACTGGTCGGGCGTGGAAATCACCACCATCTCGACCTTGGTGAATTGATGGACGCGATAGAGCCCGCGCGTGGCGCGGCCCGCCGCGCGCTCGGTGCGGAAGCAATGCGACACGCCGGCGATACGGATGGGCAGATCCTTGGCGTCGAGGATCGAGTCTTGGTACAGGCCGCACAGCGTGATCTCGGCGGTGGCGATCAGCGACAGGTCGTTGTCCTCGATGCGATAGGTGTTGGTCTCGGCCCCGCGCGGCACGAAGCCCGTACCCATCAGGATCGAATCGCGCGCGACGTCGGGCGTGATATGCGGCACGTAGCCGCGCGCGGCCAGGAACTTGACCGCGAAATTCTGCAGCGCCAGCTCCAAGAGCGCGCCGTCGCCCTTGAGGAAGTAGAAGCCGGGGCCGGAGACTTTCGAGCCGCCCTCGGTGTCGATGATGCCGTGCAGATCGCCCAGCGCCACGTGATCGCGCGGCGCAAAGTCGAATTTCGGGACCGGCACGGCATTGCGCGCGATCTCCTTGTTGTCCTTGTCGTCGCGCCCGATCGGCGAGCCGGGATGGGTAAGATTGGGAATGCGGATCAGCAGCGCGTCGGCCTCGGCCGTCAGCTTCTCGACCTCGGCCTTCAGCGCCTCGCGTTTGTCGCGCAGCGCCTTGCCTTGCTCGCGTTTTTGCTCGACCGACAGATCCTTGGCCGAGGCGAGGGCGTTGGCTTGGGTTTGCGCCTCTTGCAGCGATCGGTCGGCCGCGCGGCGCGCGGTCTCGGCCGCGACGAAGGCCGCGACATCGACCTCGACGCCGCGATTTCGGCAATTCGCGGCGATTTCGTCGGCGTGGGCGAGAACATAGGCGCGGTCGAGCATGGTCTGTCCGATG
>JAMNXK010000222.1 GCA_023653245.1 Tagaea sp. | reverse complement strand
GTGCCGCGATGTTCGCGTGGGGCCTGTGCTGGCTGTTCCCGATCGTGACCAACGCGATCTACGAGAACCGCGCGCAGAACCGCCTGCGCCAGCTCCAGCGCCGGCAGGCCTCGCTCGAAGCCGAATGGGGCGAGCGGGTCAAAGCGCTGACCGAACTGCCCGGCCAGCCGGGCGGATAACGTCGTCATTCTCGGGCGCCCGAAGGACGACCCGGGAATCTCCCGGATGGAAGCGCGCACTCCCGGCATCTCGCCAAGCTGACCGGCGGCTGAAGCGGCAAGGCCTCAGATACAGTCGTGTGCCTGCGGAGGCAATCTTGGACCGGCCTCGCCCTTCGACAGGCTCAGGGTGAGGCCTACTGCCAAGACCTCATGGTGAGCCCGTCGAACCATGAGGTCCGCGTCGCGCAAGCGCCAATCCCTACTATGGCGCCGCGCGTCCTCACCCCGCGCGTTTGAACTTCGCGAAGAAGGGTTTGAGCGGGGCGGCGGCGGCGTCGAGCTTGGATTTCACGCCGCCCATCGCCTTGGGCAGGGCCATCACGTTGTCGATGCGCCGGCCGAGGAATTCCCAGGTGTCGGCCTGGCCTTCGAATTTGTCTTCGAGCCAATGGAGCAGCGTGGCGGAGTACACGCCCGCGGCCAGCGCGCGCTTGGTGTAGTGGTTGTAGTCGGTGGCGCGGTCGCCGGCGGCGTACCACACCGCATCGACCGTCGCCCAGAGCGTGCGCAGCGACACGGGCACGCCTTGCGGCATGGCGAGCAGCGCGAGCGCGCGGCGCACGGCCTCGCGATGGGCCGCCAGCGGCTCCAAGCGCAAACGGATCGCGCGCGCGATCTTGGCGCGGATCTTGAGCGTTTGGAACGCCTCGCCCTCGGCTGCGATCGCCGCCAGCATCGCGCGGTCGGCCATCGCGGTCCAATGGGCGATGGCGGCCAGCGGCCCGCCCGGGAACACGCGCAGCGCGGTGGCCGGATCGTAGCCCGCATCCTCCGCCGCGCGCGCCAGCGTGGCCGCACTCCAGCCGTCGAAGGGCACGTGGGCGAGCGCCGCTTGGACGATGCGGTCGCGGGCGAGGTCGCGGTCGAACGCCATCGGAGTCTCCTTCACAAAGCCTCGCGCTTGCGGATTTCGTCGACGAAGCCGAATTCGCCGAGATCGTCCATGCGCTGGGGATAGAGCACGCCGTCGAGATGGTCGCATTCGTGTTGCACGACGCGGGCGTGGAAGCCGGCGGCGTCGCGCTCGAAACGCCGTCCGTCGAGATCGAACCCCGCATAG
The DNA here is from genome assembly GCA_023653245.1 of Tagaea sp. The sequence goes on along the minus strand of JAMNXK010000222.1, from coordinate 3,758 downwards.
CGCAAGCGCCGGAAGCGCGGCACGTTGCCGGTGAGGCCGGGGACCGACAAGCAGCCCTCCCAGCCTTTGTCGGTTTCCTCGCCGAGCGGCGTCAGCTCGGGATTGATCAGCACGGTGAGATCGATCGGCCCGTCGCCCGGAATGTCGGTGCAGCGTTCCTTGCGCACCAGAAACACCACGACGCGCAGCGGCACATGAACTTGCGGTGCCGCCAGGCCCGTGCCGGGCGCGTCGATCATCGTCTCGACCATGTCGCGCACCAGCGCGCGGATTTCCGGTGCAGCCGGGTCGGCGACGGGCTCGGCGCGCCGCGCCAGAACCGGATGCCCCATGCGCGCGATCTTGAGAATGGCCATGGCAGGGAGGATAGGGCGCGCCGCCCGCCGCGAAAAGCCCGTCAAAACCGGGATTTGCCAGGGGCGGGGGGCTGTGATATATCCCCGCCCTCGATTGTGGCAGGTCGATTCCAGCCCGCCTAATCGTTCGGCTCAACCCTTTGTTTTCGTTCAAGAAAGGAGCCCGGGCTCCCCGTGCAAGTCATCGTTCGCGACAACAATGTCGACCAGGCCCTCCGCGCGCTCAAAAAGAAGATGCAGCGCGAGGGTATTTTCCGGGAGATGAAGCTGCGCCGCCACTTCGAGAAACCCTCGGAGAAGAAGGCGCGCGAGAAGGCGGAGGCGGTGCGCCGTCTGCGCAAGCTCCAGCGCAAGCGTCTGGAGCGCGAAGGCTACTAGGCTTTCGACGGGTTCGAGCCGAACCGAAGAATTCCGAACCGCCGCGAGGGGCCCCCTTCGCGGCGGTTTTCTTTCGCGCGCGTGTCATATTTTTAGTTCATATTTCATGGAATGCTTCTAGTATTAGGAAAGTCTCGCGGGGACAGGGAGGGGAATATGGACGGGGGCGATCGGATGACGGGTTTCGCGCCGAGCCGGCGCGGGTTTCTGGCGGGTGCGGCGGGTGCCGCGCTGCTGCCGTGGGCGGCGCGCGACGCGCGCGCGGGCGCGTTCGGGCCGAGCGGGCCCACGCCCGATCCGGGCGACGCGGCCTGGCGCGACCTGGCGCGCGAATTGTCGGGCCCGGTGGTCCGGCGCGCCGATTTCGACTCGGCCAAGTTCGCCCAGCTCTTCAACCGGCGCTACGCCAATGTGCGGCCCAACGGGATTGCCTTCTGCAACTCGGTCGAGGACGTCCAGAAAACGATCAAGTGGGTCGTCAAACACGGCGTACGCTTCGTCGGGCGCTCGGGCGGGCATTCCTACGCGGGCTATTCGACGACCGAAGGGCTGGTGCTGGACGTCAGCGCCATGAACGCCGGCGGCTTCGATCGCGCCACGGGCATCGCCACGGTGCAGGCGGGTTCGCGCAACGGCCAAGTCTATGCGCTGCTCGAGGCCGCGAACGCGTCGATCACGCACGGGCGCTGCCCGACCGTGGGCGTGGCCGGGTTTCTGCTCGGCGGCGGGATCGGCTTCAACATGCGCGCGCGCGGCGTGGCAGTCGATCAGATTCAATCGATCGAGATGGTCGACGCCAAGGGCGAATTGCGCAAAATGTCGGCGCAGGAAAATTCCGACTTGTTCTGGGCCAATCGCGGCGGTGGCGGCGGGAATTTCGGCGTTGCCACGAACTTCACGCTGAAGACCTTCCCGGTCACCACGATGACGGCGTTCAAGCTCGTCTGGGAAGCCAAAACCCCCGACCCCCGCTATCTCCTGCTCAAGTTCGCGGCGCTGATGCCGTCGATGACGGCGGCGCCGGATGGGTTCGGCAGTCGCATCGCCCTGCAGGTCAAGCGCGTGAACGGCGCCAATGTGATCCGCATCGATCTGGTCGGGCAATACACCGGCACGCGCGCCCAGGTCGAAGAGATTCTGGCGCCGGCCGGGCCGCCGACGACCGAGGCATGGGTGGAGTCGGGGCCCTATTGGACAGCCCAACATTTCCTCGAGGACGACGACAAGTTCGGCTACTTCCAGGAGCGCTCGGCGTTCCTGACGCGCGACCTGCCGTTCGAAGCGATCGCGACCGCTTTCAACTACTTGGGTACCTGGCCGGGCACGGGCCCGGGCGACGGCGCCGGGGCCGATCTGCGGTTCTTCCAAACCGGCGGGCAGATGAACCGGGTTCGATCCGACGCGACGGCCTTCGTGCATCGCGACAGCGTCTGGCTCTTGGATATCGGTCTCAACTGGGCCGCGACGGACACGCAAACGACGATCAACCGGAACCTGGACTGGCAGGCGGGTTTCTACGACGCGATGCTTCCCTACTCGAACCGGCAGGCCTATCAGAACTTCACCGACCCTTCCCTCAAGGACTACGAGGGCGCCTATTACGGCGCCAACCGGCTGCGTCTGTCCCAGATCAAGAAGCAGGTCGATCCGAACAATCTGTTCCAGTTCGCGCAATCGATTACGCCGGTGTAGCCCCTATGCTATCAACGGCGGGATGGGGGAACGCGACGCGGATGTGATCGTGGTGGGCGGCGGCTCGGCGGGCTGCGTGGTCGCGGCACGCCTGTCCGAAGACCCGTCGATCCGCGTGCTGCTGCTCGAAGCCGGGCCGCCCGATCGCGATCCGTTGATCGCGTTGCCGGTCGGCTACGCGCGGCTGTTCGTGAACAAGCGCTACGACCCCGGTTTCGCGACCGAGCCCGAGCCGCATCTGGGCGGCCGTTCGATCAAATGGCCGCGCGGGCGCGTGCTCGGCGGCGCGGGCTCGGTCAACGGGCTCGTTTACTTGCGCGGCAGCCCGCGCGACTACGATCGTTGGGCGCAAGCCGGCGCGCGCGGCTGGGGCTCGGACGCGGTCGCGCCCTTCTTCAAGTCGCTGGAGGCCTGGCAAGGCGCGCCGTCCGACGCGCGCGGGGCCGACGGCCCGATCGCGGTGCGCGAGCCGCCCACGCTTTCGCGATCTTGCGCGGCCTTCATCGAAAGCACGGTCAAGGCCGGCTTGCCGCGCTTCGCCGACGTGAACGCGGCGGAAAGCTTGGAGGGCGTGGGGCCGGTCCAGATGAACGTGGCGGGACGCCTCCGCGCCTCGTCGTCGCGCGCGTTGCTGCGCCCGGCGATGCGCCGGCCCAATCTTCGCGTGGTCACCGGGGCGAGGGCTTTGAAGATTCTGTTCGAGGGCAAGCGCGCCGTCGGCGTGGAGACCGAAGCCGGCACGTTTCGCGCGTCGCGCGAGATCGTGGTGTCGTGCGGCGCGCTCGAAACGCCGCAGCTGCTGATGCTCTCGGGCGTCGGCCCGGCGGCGCATCTGGGCGCGTACGGGATCGCGACGGTGGCGGACGCGCCGGAGCTGGGCCGGAATCTCCAGGACCATCTGATCGCCAAATACATTTTCCGTACCAAACCGTGCGGCACGTTGAACGAGCTGACCCGCTCGCCGCTCGGCTGGGCGCGCATGGGCTGGCAGTGGCTCGCGCGCGCGGCGGGTCCGATGACGATCAGTGCGGGCGAAGCGACGGCGTTCTTCAAGACCGCGCCCGATCTCGAAGAGCCCGACGCGCAGCTCCTGTTCGTCAATTTCGCGAGTTTCGATTTCTCCAAAGGGCTGCTGCCCCATCCGGGCGTGGCGGTGAATTACGGGCTCTGCCGGCCCGAAAGCCGCGGCACGCTCGAACTGGCAAGCGCCGATCCCTTCGCCAAGCCGGTCATCCGCGCCAACTACCTCTCCGATCCGCGCGATCTCGATACGATGCTGGGTGCGGCGCGCTTCTGCCGGAAGATCTTCGTCGAGCCGCCGTTCCGCGATCT
>JAMNXK010000221.1 GCA_023653245.1 Tagaea sp. | reverse complement strand
CGCGCGCGCGTCGCCATATCCCCAAACGATGGCGCCGAGGGCCAGCAGCGAGACGATCGAGTAGACCGCCTTGTACGGGTTCTCGCCGATGCGGGCGATCGTGGCCGCGCGCCAATCGTCCGCGAAGATCCGGATCGAATGACTCGCGACAAAGGCCGCCAGGCCGAGGATCAGCACTTCCATCGTTTCACCTTTCGCGCGTGCACCGCAGCGATCTTAGCGCCGGGCCTTCGCCCGGTCCTGGATCTGTTTGCGCTCGACCGCGCGCTCGCAGCGCATCCGCACCAGCCCCGCCTGATGCTGGGATTGGCGCAAATCGCGGTTGGTGCGTTGAATCGCGCGCGCCATCTCGGCGTCGAACGCCTTTTGGCAATCGGCGAAGCTGCGCGGCGGCGCCTGCTGCGCCTCGGCGGCCCCCACCCAGAACGCCAGAATCACGACTAGGATCGTGCGGATCATGGCTCAAGATAGCTCGAATGGGCGGGCTTGGGCCAAGTTTCGACTTTAGATACGATGCTTAAGGCATTGATATAAAACCGTCTGAGTTCGAGACTCTGTGAATCTTCCGAATTCCAATAAAAACTCGTTGACCTTTCTCTAAAATGCTGTTTAAATCCATTTCGAACTTGAGGGACATCCTTCGGAACCTGCTCCTCTCCTCCGAAAACGGTCCCCCAAGTCCCCTTCTGGTCGCTGGCAAATCCGATTGGTCCCGGACTGTCGAGCCCCACGGGCGGATGCCAGGTTGGTCCCGGGCATCCGCCCTTTTTCTTTTTGCGCACGCCGCATAAGGCCAGCGCAGCGCTCCCGCGCGCAAAGAACAGGCCAAACGTCATTGTATTTCCGACGGTTATATGGATACAGTAACGCGACATGGAGTCGGATGAAACAGAAGCGGTCGATAAGACCGCGCTTCAAATCCTTGCCACCTCGGTCGGACAGATCCTGGGCGAGCACTCCAAGATTCATCAATTCGTGAAGCTGGCGGCCGAGCGGCCGACCAACATCAACGTCGATCGCGCCAAGCGCACCTTCGACGCGTTGCCGGTCTATCAGCGCAAGCGCGTGGCCGAAACCGCCGAGGGCGCCGCGCACAAGCACAAGACCAGTGCGACCATGTCGAGCATTCTGGGTCGCCTGGGCAGCGATGCCAAGCCGAAGGCCGGCGCCAAGGCCGCGCCCGCTTCGGCCAAGGGCAAAGAGCCGCCGCCGCCCGCCAAGAAGAAGACGGTCAAGGAAGTGGTTTGGAAGTGACGCCGTCGGCACGCGCGCGCACGATCCAGATCGTTCCGACGGCGATGAGCGCCATGCCGGCCAGCGTCGTCCAGGGCGGGATCTCGCCGAACAGCGCCAAGCCCCACAACGCCGCCAGCGCCACCTGCACATAGACCAGCGGCGCCATTTTCGAAAACGTGCCCAGCATGTAGCCGCGCGACAGCGCGCGCTGGCCGAAGAACGCGAGCCCGCCGATCACGGCCAGCCATGGCAGGTGCCGCGCTTCGATCGGCCGCCAATCGATCGCGGCGAACGGCGCCAGGCACGGAATGCCGACGATCAGGAACCAGAAGGCGATGCGATCGGGCGGCTCGGAACTCGACAGGCGCTTGACCATCATCATCGCCAGGCTGGTGAGAAAGGCCGAGAGCAGCGCCACGCCCGCGAAAATCGGGGCGTAGTCCGTCGCCCCCGACCCCGGCCTGACGATCAGCGCCACGCCGGCGAAGCCCAGTGCCGTCGCCGCGACCCTTCCCCAGCCGAAGCGCTCGCCGAACGCGAGGGCGGCCACGCCCAGCGACCAGAACGGGGTGGTGTAGGCGAGTGCCGAGGCGTCGCCCATCGGCATGTTGACCAGCGCGAGCACGAACAGCGCGTAGCTGTAGCTGCCGAGCGCGCCGCGCAGGCCGTGCGCCCAGGGCCGCGCGCTGAGGAAATAACCGGGCCCGAGGCGCAGCATCATCGGCAGGAAGAACGCCGCGGCGAAAATGTGGCGCAAGATCGCCAGCTGCGCCCACGACAGCTCGTCCGCGAGATGCTTGATGATCGCGGCACCGGTCGCGAAACACGCGCAACCCGAGACGATATACAGCGCGCCCGTCCGGTCGTTCTTCGCCGTTTGATCCATGCCCGGACCACCCTACCCCGCTTGGTGCCCAGGGTGTAGGGTCCCGGCCGATATGGTCATCGCAGTCTCACCGTCAAAGATCTTCAAATGGTGTGGCTTCTCCTTTCCCAAGTGGCTTCTTGGGAAGAAAGAGAACAATCAAGCGCTTTGGCGCGCTCTCGGCGATCTCAAGCGAGGCAAGCACAAAAAACTTCATCCGAGAACGGAGGAAAACCTGCGCGCCAAGCTTTCAACTAAGCTCGCAGGCAGTGTCTCGTTGGAAGCGATCGAACGGCAATGTCCCGATGGCCCGCCGTGGGAGAGCGCCGTTCGAGCGTTCAATGCCGGAGTCGGATTGAAGGATGGCGCTGCTTTCTCGACTTTGGCGCACGAAGCGGTACGCCTGGAACGTCAGGCAAAGCCTGTGATCTTGGCTTTCGAGGCGGGGCAGTACGACACCGCCTTGAATTTGCTCGCCAACGCCGACACCCCAAAAGTCGTTTCAGGCGCCAGCCTTGCCGGCCGCATCGAGTCGAACGATCCGAAAGCCCATTTCGTGGCGACCGCCGCGCCGTTGATCGTCTCGACGACGCTTTACCTCTTCGCGTGCTTTGATGCCGATTTCGACGATAGTGGCGAAAGCCGGTACGCGAAGTTTATGCCGAAGCGCGCCAATGGACGCATCCAGTGGCCAATGGAGCGATGGCTCCAAAGCGCGATGGAGCGAGCGGCGCTTACTTCCATGTCGGATCTCGAGAAGTTGCTTTTCGACGGTGTCGATCTCGGAGACGCCAAGCGCGAGCGCCGGAGGTGGCAATCTGGGAAAGAGTTCCCCGCATGGACGAGGGTGAGTGCCATGGCACGATCGGTCTGTCGTCAGCGCAAGCACGCCGACTTCGAGGCAGTTTCGAGTTTTATGCGTGTCGAATTGACCGCGACAAGGTTTCTGCACGAGCTGTTTCTATTTGCCAAGCCGTTCGAGAAAACATTCCCCGGCTACGATGCGCTCAAAGCGTTTCGCGACTACCCGATGATGGTTGACCACGCGCGGAGACTAAAGGCGGGACTGCCCGCCGAAGCGAGCAGCCCCTAAAGTCACACAGTTAGTCTTCGTCGTCCCAATCGCCGGGGCGTTGCTCCTCTCCCCGCGACTGCCAGTACGCATCGTTGTTGCGGTTCAATTGATCGGCCCGATTGTCGGTATCGGCTTTGGTCGAACCACCGCCACCGGACCCGCCTTTGCCGCCGCCACCACTCCTTCCGCTCATTGAGGCTATCCTTTCGAATCGCGCCATCTGAATTGAGGACGCGGGATCAGCGTAGCGATTTCCTTAGAACAGTAAGGGGGGGGACGGGGAGGAATCCACCAAACAGCACCCCGCGCTACCCCTGCGGCGCGCGCGGGTGTAGCTTCGCGCCCGACATGGATCTCGCCGCACGACTTCTGTACCGCGACGGGCTGATGCTCGTGATCGACAAGCCGGCGGGACTCGCGGTCCATGCGGGATCGACGGGAGCCGATCACCTCGGCAAATATCTCGACGCGCTGCGCTTCGGCCTGCGCCAAGCGCCCGAGCTCGCCCATCGCCTCGATCGCGACACCAGCGGATGCTTGGTGCTCGGCCGGCACCGCAAGGCGCTGGCCAAGCTCGGCAAGCTGTTCGCCGAGGGCCAGGTGCGCAAGACCTATTGGGCGATCGTCGCCGGCAAGCCGCCGCGCGAGGAAGGTGCCGTCGATATGCCCTTGCTCAAGGCGAACACCAAGCAAGGCTGGAAAATGCGCGTGAGTGCCGAGGGCCAGCCCTCGCTCACCGAATATCGCACGCTCGGTGCCGGCGACGGGCTGACTTGGCTCGCCCTCGAGCCGCGCACCGGCCGCACGCATCAGCTGCGCGTGCACATGGCGGCCCTCGGGTGCCCGATCTTGGGCGATCCGACCTATGGCGGCGACGCGACGCGGGCGCGCGAGTTTCCGCTGCATTTGCACGCCCGCGCGCTGACGATCCCGCTCTACCCCCGCCGCGACGCCATCGCGTGCGAAGCCCCCGTGCCCGCGCACATGGCGGAGCGCCTGGCGGCGTGTGGATGGCGGGACGCCGAGCAAGGCCGAACGTCCAATCCTTCGTAAGCCACTCCGGCGCGCCTTGCGCGAGCGGCGAGGCGGTCACGCCCGCCAATCCCACTAACTGGATCATCGAACCGCTGGCGATGATATGGGCCGGGTGACGCTTTGATTGCTTTGGTAGCGCTCTGGCTTGCATTTATCCCCACAGCGTTGTTTTCGCTTGACCCGATGTAGAAAATAAGTTTTTTTTGAGACACTAACTAAGATTATATATTGACCATTAAAATAACTATGATTCCTCGCTCTATGTCTTTCTCCAGCCTAGAGAGGAGATTCCGCATGACCTCCCGATGTTGAGCGCAACGCAAGCACGGAACGCCCTATAACAATACACTTTAACATTCATAACTCCCAAAATGGCGCTTTCCATGTCGATCAATCTCGTCCTCCAAGGTACACTTAGCGCGTCCCAGCAATCGATCGCAGCCCCGTCCGGCACCAATTCACAACTCTGGCTATCCTTGGCAAACGCGGGGGTTACGGCGAAATCAAAGCTCTATTTCTCGGACGAGATTGGCGGCGAGTGGATCCAAAATGTCTATGGCATCAATACCGCGCCTCCATACGGGCTGGCGTTTTTCGCCGGAAACTTGCAACGCATGACGGTACTAGGTAGTAACGGAAATGTTGGCGTTGGCAATTCGGCCCCAGAGTACAAATTGGACGTAAACGGGTCCGTGGATCATGTCCCTTGGCGTGGTGTATCTGGTGTTGCTCACCGTCGCTTTGCGGCCAGGGTTGGCCGTGTCAGGCGGTCACAGCGGACAGCGCGACGACGGGAGTGTCGCCGATCGGGGCGATGGTTTCCAGGCTCATGTAGCGGGCGCG
>JAMNXK010000220.1 GCA_023653245.1 Tagaea sp. | reverse complement strand
TCGAAGCGCCGCGCTTGCGCGAAGGCGGTGCCGATCCATTCGCACAACAGGCGGAAATTCTCGCGCGTGGTGACGTTGAGCTGCAGGAAGCCCAGCTCCTCGATCTTGAGCATGCCGATGACTTCGCCGGATTCCAGATTGACCAGCGGCCCCGCGAGAATCCCCTCGCCCGCCAGCACGCTCGCGTCGGCGGCGGCCGCGACCGCCAGCGTCCGGCGCGAACCGACGACCGCCTGGAACAGCGCCGACTGCCCGTCATAGGCGCGCCGCTCGCCCGCGTCGGCGTCCCAGCCTTCGCCCGTCGCGAAGACGAGCTCGCCCTTGGCGAGCAGGAAGAGCGAGAAGCGCCGCGGGCTCATCACCGTGCGCACGAGCTCGGCGACGCCCGCCACCACCTCTTCGGTCGACATCTTCTCGATGCCTTTGGCGGCGTTGTAGATCGCGAACACGCTGCGCAGCTGGCCGGCGACGCGCGCTTCCAGGCTTTCGCGGCGCCGGTCGAGCCGGCGATAGGCCGCCGCGATCACCTCTTCGCGTTTGCGCGCCTGCTCGAGCTCCTCGCGCAGCGTGTCGCGCTCGCGGCGCATGCGCCCGGTCAGCTCGCCCGCGACCACGGCGACGACGAACCACAGCACCGGCAGCAGCGTCGCAGCCAGCAGCCATTGGTAGATGTCCTGATCGACACGCTGCTCGGGCGTCGCCCCCACGAGATACGCCGCCGTCGCGACGGATGCCGCGAACAGGCCTTCGGCGGTGCCGTATTGGATCGACACCAGCAGCACCGCGATCCAGAACGGGTGCGGATTCAGATCGCGGTAGCGGTCGAAATCCAGGAACACGAAATCGATCGCCAAGGCGGCGGCGAAAAACAGGATCGCCTCGACGACCGCGGCGCGGTCGAGGCCGAGCAGGCGCTTGGCGGGGGCCTTCACATCCGCCATCCGACGAAGCCTCCCACGCTCAGATAGTCGCCCGAATCGCGGCCCACGCCGCGGCCGTAACCCGTACGCACGCCGGCGAGGAGATTGCTCTCGCCCGTCCAGGTCAGGCCGGCGCCGAGCAGCGGTCCGCCGCGACGGCCATAGCGGTCGTAGCCGGGCCCGGCGGAGGCGTCGAAGGCCAGCGGCACGCCCCAATCGAGATCGCGCGCCAGATCGATCGCGTATTGGGCGAGCAGCGCGTGGATCTCGCGATAGCGCAAGCCGGAGGGGCGGAAGATCTCGCCCGATGCGAAAGGATCGGCGCGCGTGGCGATCTTCCACGGATATTCGCCGTCGACCGAATAGGCGAGTGCCAAGCCGCGCGCCCACGCATCCAGCGCCCAGCGCACATCGCCGTCGAAACTCGCCGCCCGCGCCACGTCCGATGCGCCGGGCAGGTTGTAGCGGTTGAGGCCGGCGCGCGCGCGCCAGGCGAGCCCCCAGAACGCGGGCAGCTCGTATTGGGCGAAAGCGCGATCGCGCGTGCCGTCCTGGACCAGAAACTCCGCTTGGTCCCAGTAGGGCCGGCCGATCTCCGCGCCGAACGCGACGCGCTGGAAGTCGCCGACGATGGCATGCGAGAGGCCCGCGCCTACGCGCCGCTCGTTGGCGAAGAGCCGCGCTTCGGTGCGGGCGCCGTCCTCGGCGAGATGGGCCACGCCCAGATCGAGCCGGTTGCGCGCGCCCTTGAACGGCGCGCTCAGCCCGCCCACGCGCCGCACGCCCGGATTGTCCATGCGCATCGTGTCGAAGCGCGCCAACGCGCGCCACGCCTCGTTGAACGGCAGCTCGGCCGCGAGGCCCGCAGAATAGCGCTTTTCGCCGCCGCTGGTGCGGCGGAATTCGGGTTCGAGGCGCACGAAGCCGGCGGTCTCGCGCGCGAGTTCCGTCCTTGCGGTGCGCAGCTCGGGCGACGTGGCATCGAGCGCCAGCGCGCGATCGTAGAGTTCGCCCGCGCGGCGCGCGCGCCCGATGCGCCGTTCGAGCGAGCCCCATTGCGCGATCGCATCGGAGTCGCGCGGATCGCGCGCGATCAGCTCGGCCAGCCGCCCGCGCGCGATACCGAAGCGACCGGCCTGTTCGTCGGCCGCCGCGCGCAAACGTTCGAGCCGGCGCTCGGCGCGTTCGAGCGCGATCGGATCGGGTTCGTCCGCCGCCTGGGGCGTCTCGGCCAGGCGCAGCACGATCAGGATCGAAGCGCCGTCGCGCCGCGCGACCAGGGTCGTGTCGGGCGTCGCCTGGATCAACACCGAGTCGAAACCGGCGGCGATATTGGCCAGGAAACGCGGCATTTGCGCGATCAGCGGCGCGCCGTCGAATTGCGCGAGCGGGGTTTCGAAACGCAGCACCGCCTCGCGCCCGCGAACTTCGATGCGCGGTTCGCTCGCGCGCGACGGCGTCAGGCGCAGATTGGCCAGCGCCCCGTCGATCACGAAGGTCGCGTCCAGGCGCACGGCTTCCTGCGCGCGCGCGGCCGGTGCGGCCAACAGCATCAGCGCGAGCAAGAGCCGCGCGATCACGAGCGCCCGCCGAGCACGATTTCCGCGTCCGCGCGACGGCCCAGCTCGAGCAACACGCCCGCGTAATCCGCGCGCAGATCGCGATCCTGGGGTCGTTCGCGCAACAGACGCGCGTAGAGCGCCACCGACTCCTCCGTCCGGCTCAGCCGGTAAAGCAGATAGGCCCGGGCCGCGCGCGCCGCGAAAGGCGGGTTCGCCGTCGCGTCGATCGCGGCCAAAGCCTGCTCGTGCCGGGGCCGCGCCCCCGCCCGATCGCGCAGACGGTAAAGCGATTCGCCCAGGAAATACGGCGCTTCCCAATCGCCGGGCGCGCCCGGCGCCAGAAAACGCTCGAGATGGCGCTTGGCCGCCTCGAAATCCCCGTCGGTGAAGGCGAACAGCCCGGCCGCGCGCCGCGCTTGGCGGGACGTCGGCTCCAGCACCAGCGCGCGCGCATAGGCTTGGCGGGCGAGGTCGGGACGCTCGACGGCCAGGGCGATATCGGCCAAGCGCAGCGTGCGCCCGAGATCGGTCTCGCGGGTCACGCGCGGCTCGATCGCGGCGGCCGCGCGCGGCCGGTCGGCGCGCGCGCCCGTCGCGACCCAGAACTCGGCGACGGCCAGTGCCGCTTCCGCCCCCAGCCGCCCCGGCGCGACCGGCAGGGCGCCGAGCGCTTCGGCCGCGCGCGCGGGCGCGCCGGCTTCGGCCAAAGCGCGCGCCCAGCCGAGCTTGACCGCACCTTCCGAGGCGCGCGCGCGGGCTTCGAGCCAGGCGAGCTCGGCGGGCGCCGGGCGCGGGCCCATCAAGAAGCGCGCCTGCTGCGCGTTGGTGCCGTCGGCGGCTTCGTTCTCGGCCAGGCGCTGGAACGCCGCCAGCGCGCCCGGCTTGTCGCCGAGTTCGAGCAAGCGGAAGGCGGCCGCCCGGCGCGCTTCGACCGGCACGCGCGCGTCGCGCGCGCGCGCGGCGAGATTGGCGCGCAGCTCGTCGCGCCGCCCGGCGCGTTCCAAGGCCGCGTCGAGCGCGTCGAGCCATTCCCCACCCCACTCGGCGGCGGCCCGGCGCAGGACCGGCAAATGCCGCTCGGCCGGCGTGCGCTCGATCAGCGCGAAGATCGCCTCCCGGCGCGTCGCTTCGGGCAGATCGGCGCGCCCGGCCATTTCGGTCAGCAGCGGCAGCACGGCGTCCGTCCGGCGCGCGTCGGCGGCCGCGGTCGCGAAAGCGCCCAGCCATTCGCGCGGATTGGCGCGCGCGCGCGCGGCCAAAGCGGGCAGGACCGCGTCCCAGTCGCGCAATTCGATCAGCGCGTAAAGCGCCTCGTCCGACGCCGCGCGCTGGGGCGAGGCCAGACGCGCGCGCCAATCAGCGCGCAGCTCGGCGGCGGCGGCCGGATCGCGCGCGGCGGCGAGGCGCAGCGCGTCGCGGCGCAGGAACTCGCCCTCTTCGCGCAAGGCGGCGGGCCATTCGCGCTCGGCGCGCGCCAGCGCCAAGGCGGCGGACGCGTCGCCCGAGGCGAGCAGCGCTTGGCCCAAACGCAGCCGCGTTTCGGGCGTGTCCTCCAGCGCGCGCAAGCGCCGCGCGGCTTCGAGCTGGAGGGCGGCGCCGCGCGTCTCCCCGCCCAGGAAAAACAGATCGCGCAGCGTGGCTTCGGGCACGGCGCCGGCGGCTTGGCCGCGCAGCCAGGCGAGCACGATCTCCCCGCGCCCGGCTTGCGCCGCCACGATCGCCCAGCCCAACGCGATCGCCGGCGATTGCGGCCGGCGGGCGCGCAGGCGTTCGAGCACGGGAAGCCCCTCGCCCGCGCGGCGCAAAGCGACGTAGAGATTGGCCAGATCCACACCGGCCTGATCGGGAAGGTCGGGCCGGTCCGCCAGGCGCGCGAGCAGCGCCAACGCCTCCGCCGGCCGGTCGAGCCGGGCGAGCAAAGATGCGGCCGCCAACGGATCGGCGAGATCCGAATCGCCCGCGGCGGCGGCCTGGCGGGCGAGCGCCAAGGCGCGCTCGCGATCGCCGAGCACCAGCGCCACCTCGCCACCCAGCACCGGCGGCCGCTCGAAACGCGCGAAGCCCGCGCGCGCCGCGAATTCGCGCAGGAAATCGAAGCGGCCCGAATCGATCGCGCGCCGGGCGATGGCGCCAAGCTGCGCGTCGCTCGCCGCCGCCGGATCGAGGGCGCGCGCGAGCTCGAACGCCGCGTCCGCGCGGTCGAGGACGAAGGCGACATCGACCAGCCCGGCCAAGGCCGGCGGCGGCCACGCGGCCACGCGCCCGCGCAAGATCGCCTCGAACCCCGCCAGCGCCGCCGCCGTCTCGCCCGCTTCGAGCGCCAGGCGCAGCAACGCCAGATCGGTGCGCGCGTCGCCCGAGGGCGGCCGGGCGAATTCGCCCAAAGCGGCGAACGCCAGCGCCGGCCGCGCATGCGCCATGAAGGGCTCGATCGCGGCTTGGATGTCGGCCGGCGTGGAACGGCGGCGCAAATGGCGCGCGGCGGCCGCTTGGGCATCGGCGAAACGGCCTTGTTCGAGCAGCACGTAAAGCTGGAACTCCGCCGCGGCGGCGCCGAGTGCGTCGGGCCAGCGGCGCTCGACGGTTTC
>JAMNXK010000219.1 GCA_023653245.1 Tagaea sp. | reverse complement strand
GGGCGCTTTGGGCGCTTCGGGTTTCTTGAGCCGGTTCACCTGCTTGACCAGCAAGAACACCGCGAACGCCACGATCACGAATTTGATGCAGGCGTTGAGGAACAGCCCGTAATTCAGCGTCGTGGCGCCGGCCTTCTGCGCCGCGTCGATCGAGGCGAAGGCCGCTTCGCCGCCCTTGCCCGCCGACAACACGACGAATTGGTTGGAGAAATCGATCCCGCCGATCGCCAAGCCCAAAGGCGGCATCAACACGTCGTTGACCAGCGAGGTCACGATGGCGGTGAACGCCGCCCCGATGATCACGCCGACCGCCAGATCGACGACGTTGCCCCGCGACGCGAAATCGCGGAATTCCTGCAGCAGATTGCCCATATTCGCCTCCCCATCGAAGAAGAGGCGATTTTACACCGGCTTTTTCACATCGGCCAAGGCAGCGAGTAGGTCTTCACGTTGGTGAAGGATTTCATCGCTTCGGCCACGCCTTCCTTGTAGCCGAGGCCGGAATCCTTGATCCCGCCGAAGGGCGACATTTCGATGCGATAGCCGGGCACTTCCCAGATATTCACTGTGCCGACGTTCAGTTCCTTGATGAACCGGTTGATGTGATCGAGGTTGGACGTGCACACGCCCGAGGACAGGCCATAGGCGGTCGAGTTGGACACCAAGATCGCGTGGTCGATGTCCTTCACGCGCACGACCGGGATCACGGGGCCGAACGTCTCCTCGCGTACGAGTTCGCAATCGTAGGGCACGCGATCGACGACCGTGGGCGAATAGAGGGCACCCCGGCGTTCGTTGCCGTAGAGCAGATTCGCGCCCAGCGACACCGCCTCGTTCACGCGCCGCTCGAAGCTCTGCGCCGCGCGCTCGTGGATCACGGTGCCCAGATCGGTCGCCGGGTCCATCGGATCGCCGTATTTGATCTTCTTGGCGTGGACGAGAATACGCTCGACCAGCGCGTCGGCGATCTTCTCGACCGCCAGGATGCGCTTGACGGCCGTGCAGCGCTGGCCCGAATTCTTGGTCGCCCCGGCGACGGCGAGTTCCGCCGCTTTGTCGACGTCGGCGTCGTCGAGCACGATCAAAGGATCGTTGCCGCCCAGTTCGAGCACCACGCGCCGGTAGCCGGCCTTGTTGGCGATCATCTTGCCCACGCCGACCGAGCCGGTGAACGTGACCAGATCGATGTTCGGATCGACGATCATGGCGTCGCCCAGATCGGCGGGCGAGCCCGTCACGACCGAGAGCATCTCGGGCGGCAGGCCGGCCTCGTAGAGAATATCCGCCAGCGCCAGCGCCGTCAGCGGCGTGAGCTCGGTCGGCTTCAGCACCACGCGGTTATTGGTCGCGAAAGCCGGGGCGAGCTTGTGCGAAACCATGTTGAGCGGATGGTTGAAGGGCGTGATCGCCGAGATCGCCCCTTGCAGCGGCTCGCGCAACGTATGGATGCGCCGGGGCTTGCCGTGCGGGGTGATGTCGCAAGCATAGGTCTCAGCGTCTTCGCGGATGGCGAGCTGGCCCGAAAGGGTCCACACGTCGTAGGCGCGGCCCACTTCGTAATACGAGTCCTTGAGGCTCAGCCCGCTCTCGGCGGTGATGAGCCTGGCCAGCATCTCCTTGCGCGCGGCGATCAGCTCGCCCGTGCGCATCAGGATTTTCTGGCGCTCGTAGCGCGTGAGCTTGGGCTTGTAGGCGGCGGCGATGCGGAACGCTTCGGCCACTTGCCGGGCCGAAGCGCGCGGCACCGTGCCGACGACCGCACCCGTATAGGGATCGAACACGTCGAGCGTGCCCGCCTCGCCCGCGACCTTTTTGCCGGCGATGCGCAACGATTCGGCGCGGAACTCGATGCGGGGGAAGTGGGCGGGGGCGTTCATGCGGGCACCTGTTGGGCGACGCGGTTGAGGGCGAGATCGAAGGAATCGAAATTCCGGTAGGTCCGGCCCGCGTCGAGATCGAGCTTGCGGTTCGACACGATGGGCACCTGGCCTTCCGAGATGCCGCCATGCGAGCGCAGCGGCTCGGTCAGGCCCGAAAGATCGTGGCGCGACACGCTGGTGCCGATGGTCTTGTGCTTGGTCGACACGACCACCAGCTCGCCCAGGCGGTCGGGCGGCAATTGGAAGCGCTTGGCGGCTTCCTCCTTGCTCAGCACCACCTCGACGCCCGGCAACGCGGCGATGCGCGCGCGCGTGGCGGCGATATCGCCCGGCAGATAGACCACCGCGTAGGAGCCGAGCGCGCCGTGATGCACGACGTAAGGATCGGTGATCGGCAGGATGACGCGCGCCACGTCCTTGCCGAGCCAGGAATCGAGCGCGTCTTGGAGATAGATCACGTCGGGCTCGCCGTCGGCCCCGTGCTTGGCGTTCATGCCGTGATCGGCGGTCAGCACGATGGTCGCCCCCATCGCGTCGAGCTTGGACAAGTAGGAATCCATCATCGCGTAGAAATCGTCGGCGACCGGCGTGCCGGGCGCGTGCTTGTGCTGGATGTAGTCGGTCGTGGAGAGATACGTCACGTCCGGGCGCATCGTCTGCATGAGCTTGACGCCGGCGGCGAACACGAATTCCGACAGCCCGGCCGAATAGACGCTCGGCACGGGCAGGCCCACCAGGGCGTTGACGTTCTCGATGCCGTTTTCGGCCAGCGTCGTCTTGTCGGATTTCTCCGACGAGAAGCACACCGCCTGGCCCGGCGCCATCTTCACGCCATGGCCGAGCAACGCGCGCAGCTTATCCTTGGCGGTGACGATGGCCAGCGTCTTGCCGCGCGCCTGGAATTCGCGGAACAGAGTCGGCGCGCGCAGGAATTTCGGATCGTTCATCATCACTTCCTTGCCCGTGTCGGGATCGAGGAAGTAGTTGCCCGAGATGCCGTGAATCTCGGGCGGCACGCCGGTGACGATGGACAGATTGTTGGGATTGGTGAAGCTCGGCACCACGCACTCGCCGACGATCGCGGTCCCGTGCGCGAAGCACTTGGCGAAGAACGGCGCGCGGCCCTTGGCGATGGCGCTCTCGATATAGCCGGGCTCCGAGCCGTCGACGCAGACCACGACGACCGGGGTTTCGGGCAGCTTGTAGCCGCGGCCGTTCACATCCATCTTCATGTTGCTCACTCCGCCGCTTGGGCGCGCGCGGGCGCGCCCGAGGCGACGCCCATTTCCGCGAGCGTCGCCGCGATGGCCGCCAAAGCACCCTTCATCTGGGTCGCGTCGATGCGCCCGATGCAGCCGATGCGGAAGGAATCCGCGACCGTCAGCTTGCCGGGATAGATCACGTAGCCTTGGTCCTTCAGCCGGTCGTAGAAGGCCTGGAAGACGAATTTCGGATCGGCGGGCATGCGCACGGTGACGATGATCGGCGCCTGCAGCGCGTCGGGCAGCAGGGTTTCGAAGCCCATCTTGCGCAAGCCCTCGACCAGGATGCGGCAGTTTTCGCGATAGCGCGCGCCGCGCCCGGCCACGCCGCCTTCCGCCGCGTGCTCGTCGAGCGCCTGGGCGAGCGACATGATGACGTGGATCGGCGGGGTGAAGCGCCATTGCCCGGTCTTCTCGAAGCCCTGCCATTGATCGTGCAGATCCAACACGAGGGTCGTGGCGTTGCCCTTGGTCTCGGCGAGCGCCTTCTTCTCGCAGATCGCGTAGCCGAGGCCCGGCACGCCTTCGAGATTCTTGTTCGACGACGCGGCGAGCGCGTCGTACTGGCAATCCTTCGAGAGCGGCAGCGCGCCGAAAGCGCTCATCGCGTCGATCAGCGTGCGCCGCCCGTGCTTGGCGACGATCCCGGCCAGCGCGTCGATCGGATTGAGCACGCCCGACGTCGTCTCGCACTGGACCATGAACACATGGGTGATGGCCTTGTCCTTGGCGAGGGTCGCGTCGAGTGCCGCGGGATCGATCGGCTTGTCCTCGGGGAATTCGAGCGTGGCGACCGCGCGGCCGGCGATTTCCGCGATGCGCTTGGCGCGCACGCCATAGGCCCCGTTGACGCAGATCAGCACCTTGCCCGCTTTGGGCACGAAGCTGGTGATCATCGCCTCGACCGCGAACGTGCCCGAGCCTTGCACCGGCACGGTCACATGCGTGTCGGCGCGTTCCGCCAATTCCGCGATGCGCCGCAGCACGTCCTTGTTAGCGGCGAGGAAGACCGCGTCGCGGCTGCCCCAATCGTGCAGCATCGCCGCTTTGACCGCCTTGGACGTGGTCAACGGGCCGGGGGTGAGCAGCAGCTTGTCGCCGGTTTGGGAAAGGCCTTGGGGCACGTTGGGGGGCATGGGCGCCATGAATTCCTCCTGGGATCGGGGCGATATTCGCCTTGCTCGATGCATAGGTCCAATACATAGTCGCTATGTTTCAAATCGGATTGGTCTATAGATGAATCCCGCCCATTTGCGCGCGTTCTGGCAGGTCGCCAAGGCCGGGGGCTTCACCCGCGCGGCGCAAGCGGCGCATGTGAGCCAGCCCACGCTGTCGGCCCAGGTCAAAGCGCTCGAAGCGCGTTACGGCACGCCGCTGTTCTTGCGCCAAGGCCGCGCGATCAAGCTCACGCCCGCCGGGCGGCGCTTGCTCGACGTGGCCGAGCGTTTCTTCGCGTTGGCCGACGAAGCCGAAGCGGCGATCGCCGGGATTTCGGGGCCGTCGCGCCTGTTCCTGACGGTGGCCGCCGACGGGCCGGCACCCGCGCTGGCGGTGCTCAAAGCCATGCGCGTCGAGCGGCCGGATTTGGGCTTCGCGCTGTCGGTCGGCAATTCCGAGGACGTCGCGCGCCGCCTGCTCGCCTACGAGGCCGATGCCGGCATCCTCGCCAAGGCGATCGCCGATCCGCGCCTGGCCATCGAACCGCTCAAGCGCGACCGCTTGGTCGCCTTCGCCCCCGCCGGCGCCAAGCGCAAGCGCCTGCGCCTGGCCGAAGCCGCCGCGGGCCCGGTGATCTTGCGCGAGCGCGGCTCGGTCACGCGTGAGCGCTTCGAGGCGGCGTTGGCCGCCGCCGGATTGACGCTCGGGCCCGCCGTCGAAGTCGCCACGCGCGAAGGCGTGGCCGAAGCGGTGGCGGCCGGGTTCGGGCTCGGC
>JAMNXK010000218.1 GCA_023653245.1 Tagaea sp. | reverse complement strand
GGCGAACGCTTCGCACCCCCCGAAGGCCTGTTCGACGAGTTCTGCGCGCGCTTTGCGTTCCAGGAGACCGAGGACCAGGCGCGCGCGATCGCCGATGCGATCGACGATCTGGCGGCCGGCAAGCCGATGGATCGGCTGGTGTGCGGCGATGTGGGCTTCGGCAAGACCGAAGTGGCCTTGCGCGCGGCCTTCGTGGCGGCGATGGCCGGCGTGCAGGTCGCGGTCGTGGTGCCCACGACGCTGCTCGCGCGCCAGCATTTCAAGAACTTCACCAAGCGCTTCGAAGGCTTCCCGATCCGCATCGCGCAGCTCTCGCGCCTCGTACCGGTCAAGGACCAGGCGCAAGCGCGGATCGACGCCGAAGCCGGCCGGATCGAGATCGTGATCGGCACGACCGCGTTGCTCGCCAAGGGCATCAAGTTCCAGAATCTCGGCCTCGTGATCGTCGACGAGGAGCAGCATTTCGGCGTGGCCCAGAAGGAGCGCTTGAAGGAGCTGCGCGCCGACGTGCACGTGCTGACGCTCACCGCCACGCCGATCCCGCGCACGCTGCAAATGGCGCTGACCGGGGTGCGCGATCTGTCGCTGATCGCTTCGCCGCCCGTGGATCGCTTGGCGGTGCGCAGTTTCGTGCTGCCGTTCGACCAGGTGGTGATTCGCGAAGCGATCTTGCGCGAGAAATTCCGCGGCGGGCAGGTGTTCTACGTCGTGCCGCGGATCGAGGATTTGGGGCCGGTGCGCGAGCGCCTGGAAACCCTCGTGCCCGAATGCCGCCTCGCGGTCGCGCACGGGCAATTGCCGCCCACGCAGATCGAAAGCGTGATGTCGGCCTTCGTCGATGGCGCTTACGACGTGCTGTTGTCGACCAACATCGTGGAAAGCGGTCTCGACATTCCGACCGCGAACACGATCGTGATCCATCGCGCGGACATGTTCGGCCTCGCCCAGCTCTACCAACTACGCGGGCGGGTGGGGCGCGCCAAGCTGCGCGCCTACGCGTATTTCACCGTGCCCGGCGATCGCGTGCCCACGCAAGCGGCACAAAAGCGCCTCGAGGTGATGCAGACGCTCGACTCGCTGGGGGCGGGGTTCCAGCTCGCCTCCTACGATCTGGACATCCGCGGGGCGGGCAATCTGCTCGGCGAGGAGCAATCGGGTCACATCAAGGAAGTCGGCGTCGAGCTCTACCAGCAGCTCCTCGAAGAAGCCGTGCGCGCGGCCAAGGAAAGCGGCGGCAAGGGCGAAGGTGCCGTCGACGAATGGTCGCCGCAGATCGGCATGGGCATGCCCGTGCTCATCCCGGAGGTCTACGTGCAGGATCTGACCGTGCGGCTCGGGCTCTATCGCCGGGTGGCGAGCTTGGCCGAGCGTTCGGAGATCGACTCGTTCGCCGCCGAACTCGTCGATCGTTTCGGCCCGATGCCCGAGGAGGTGCGCAATCTTCTCGACGTCATCGAGCTCAAGCGCCTGTGCCGCGCCGCCGGCGTCGACAAGGTCGATGCGGGGCCCAAGGGCGCCGTGCTCGGCTTCCGCAAGAACCGCTTCGCGCGGCCGGAGAAACTCGTCGAGCTCATGTTGAAGCGCCCCGAGCTGATCAAGCTCCGGCCCGACCACAAGCTCGTCTATATGCGCGCCTGGGACACGGCCGAAGACCGGCTCAAAGGCATGCGCAAATTCCTGGGCGAACTGGCCAAGCTCGCGGCATAGTCGCGATATGGAACGTGCCCCGGATTTCCACGCGCAACCCGTGAAAGCGGCGCTGGCCGCGACGGCGAGCCGCGAAACCGGATTGACGTCCGGCGAGGCCGCCGAGCGCTTGCGCCGCTTCGGTCCCAACCGTATCGCCGGGCCCGCGCGCACGGGGCCCGTCGTCCGTTTTTTGCGGCAGTTCGACAACGTGCTGATCTACGTGCTGTTGGCCAGCGCGGCGGTCGTTTTCGCCCTCGGTCACGAAGTCGACGGCGCGGTCATTCTGGGCGTGGTCCTGATCAACGCGATCGTCGGGTTCGTGCAGGAGGGCCGCGCCGAAAACGCGCTCGCCGCGATCATGGCGCTCGCCGATCCCAAGGCCATCGTCTTGCGCGACGGCAAACGCGTGGCGATGCCCGCGCACGACGTCGTTCCCGGGGACGTCGCCGTGCTCGAAGCGGGCGAGCGCGTGCCCGCCGATCTGCGGCTTCTAAGCGCGAACCGCCTGGCGATCGAGGAATCGGCGCTGACCGGCGAGTCCGCGCCGTCGCTCAAGGACCCGGCCGCCGTTTCGGCGGCGACGCCGCTCGCCGAGCGCGCGTCGATGGCCTACGCGGGAACTTTGGTGCGCGCGGGCACGGGACTGGGCGTGGTGGTGGCGACGGGGGCGGGCAGCGAGGTGGGCCGCGTGGGCACGCTGGTCGGCGGGATCGGGGATCAACGCTCGCCGCTGATCCGGCGCATGGACGCGTTCGGCAAGCGCCTGACCGCCGCGATCCTCGCGGTGGCGGCCGTGGTGCTGGCGGTCGGCTTGCTCGTGCAGGGCCTGCCTTTCGACGATACGTTCCTGGCGGTGATCGGCCTGGCGGTCGCGGCGATCCCCGAAGGTTTGCCCGCCGTGCTGACGATCGCGCTCGCCGTGGGCGTGCGCCGCATGGCGGCGCGCAACGCCATCGTCCGACGTCTGCCGGTCGTCGAGACGCTCGGCGCCGTCACGGTCGTCTGCACGGACAAGACCGGGACCCTGACCCGAAACGAAATGCGCGTGGTCGATGTCGCGGGCGATCGCGCCGGCGTCGCGCTGGCCGCGATTCTTTGCAACGACGCGGACGAGAAGGGGCACGGCGATCCGATGGAAGCGGCGCTGCTCGCTTGGGCGGTGGCGGAGGGCTTCGCGTCCGCCCGACATCGCGCCGCGCATCCGCGCGTCGGCGAAGTACCCTTCGACGCCGCGCATCGCTACATGCTGACCCGCCACGCCGACGGCGGGGAATACGTCAAAGGCGCGCCCGAGGCCGTGCTGGCGATGTGCTCCGCCGCCGATCGCGCGCGTTGGCACGCGGAGACCGAAGGCCTCGCCGACCGCGGGCGGCGCGTGCTCGGCTTCGCGCGCAAGGAGCCGGGGCGGGCGGAATTCGAATTCCTCGGCCTCGCGGGTCTCGCCGATCCGCCGCGCGCCGAGGCCAAAGCGGCGGTCGCCGAGTGCCGGGTGGCGGGCATCACGATCAAGATGATCACCGGCGACCATTCGCGTACGGCCGCGGCGATCGCCCGCGAGCTCGCGCTCGCCGACGATCCCAAGGCGCTCGAAGGCCGCGATCTCGCCGCCCTCGACGCGAACGGTTTCGCGGCCGCCGCGCGGGACGTTTCGGTGTTCGCGCGTACCAGCCCCGAGGACAAGCTGCGCCTTGTCGAGAGTCTGCAAGCGCAGGGCGCGCTCGTGGCGATGACCGGCGACGGGGTCAACGACGCGCCCGCGCTCAAGCGCGCCGACGTGGGCGTGGCGATGGGCGGGCGCGGCACGCAAGCCGCCAAGGACGCTGCCGGCATCGTGCTCGCCGACGACAATTTCGCGACCATCGTCGCGGCGGTGCGCGAAGGCCGCATCGTCCACGACAATATCCGCAAGGTGATCGCCTGGACGCTGCCGACGAACGGCGGTCAGATGCTGCTCGTGGCGGCCGCCATCCTGTTCGGGCTCGCGCTGCCGCTTACGCCCGTCCAAATCCTATGGGTCAACATGGTTTCGGCCGTCACGCTCGGCCTCGTGCTCGCCTTCGAACCCGGCGAGGCGGGGGCGATGGCGCGGCCGCCGCGCGATCCCAAAGAGGCGCTGATCGGTCCCGATCTGATGTGGCGCATCGTCTTCGTGTCGATCCTGATGGCGCTGGGCGGGTTCGGCGCCTACGAGTGGGCGGGGCATTCGGGCTATTCCTTGCCCCAAGCGCGCACGGCGGCGGTCCACGCCATCGTGCTCATGGAAGTCGCCTATCTGTTCTCGACGCGTTACGCGCGCGGGCCGTCGCTCACCCTGGAAGGGATCCGGGGCACGCTGCCGGTGATCGTCGGCGTCGGGCTGTGCTTGGCCGCGCAGGCGCTGTTCATCTATACGGCCCCGGCCAACGCGCTGTTCGGCTCGGCGCCGCTCGACGCCGCCTTGCTCGGCTTGGGCGTGCTCGCGGCGCTCGGGATGTTCGTCGCGGTTGAAATCGAAAAAACGCTCGCCCGTCGCTACCCGCACTTCGCCCAATCGCGGCGATAGGCTTCGTTCGAATCCATCGCGGCGTGGCGCGCGCGGGCGCGGCCGACGGCGGCCGAGAGATGTTCTCGCACCACGGGCCGGATCTTGTTCAGAAACTCGGTGTTCGCCGCGACCGAATTGAGGTTGCGCCCTTCGATCCAGCCGAGCGTCGGAACGAGGCGCAGCAACGCCGCGTGGATCGTGGCGCGCGCGTCGTCCAGGCAATCGAAATTGATCCGCGCGTGGCGGTTCTCGTGCTCGATCACCACCTCGCGCTGGCAGGTGCGGGATTGGGTCAAGTCGCGCGCGACATAGATGCGGTGCGTGTCCATCGTGACCGAAACCTCGATGCCCGAGGGTCCGACGCAAGCCTGGCGCGTGTCGGGCCGTTCGCGGCCGGCGACCTGCACGGTCGTGTCGGCGCGGAAGCGCACGACCGTAAGGCCGGCGGGCCGCTGCCCGTGCTGGGTGACGGCGCCTTCGGTGTTGGTGCGCCCTTCGTTCATGATGCGCACGAGGTCGAAGGAGTTCACGTTGTCGTCGAAGCTCGGGGTCACCGGCACGACGCGCACGGCGACGCGCGGCGGCGGCTCGGGGCAGAGATTGCGCCCATCGCTGCCCGGCACGGGCGTGGTGGTCGGCCGCCGGTCTTGCGCGCGCGCCGTGCCGACGCACGCGAAACTCGTCAGCCCGATCAGGAAGCCGCGCCGGCAGAGGCAAGATTCACGCATGCGCGCGTTCGGCCCGCACGCGCGCGAAAACCTCGGCGAAAGCCTCGGGCGGCTGGGCGCCGGAAATCGCGTATTTGCGCTCGACCACGAAGCACGGCACGCCCTGGATGCCGACTTGCCGCGCGAATTGGTCCTCGGCGCG
>JAMNXK010000217.1 GCA_023653245.1 Tagaea sp. | reverse complement strand
GTCTATCGCTTGGGCAAACACATCGTCCATCTCCACGTCTCGGACAACGACGGCGTGACCAACGTCCATTGGCGCCCGGGCATGGGCAAGATCGACTGGGTGGCGATGTTCCGCGCGCTCAAGGAAACCGGCTATGACGGCGTCGTGTCCGTCGAGCTCGAGGACGTGCCGGGCACTTCGCGCGGGCCCAATTCGACGGCACCGGGCGTCTATCGCCATCCCACCGCGACCGAGGAATTCGAGGCCGAGACCGTCGCCGCGATGGTCTATCTCAAGGGCATCTGCAAGGATCTGGGCATCAAGGTGGAGTGAGCATGGCGGCGGACGAACTCGTCTATGTCGGCACCTATTCGGAGCCGATCAAATTCGGCACCGGCCAAGTGCTGCAGGGCAAGGGCAGGGGCATCTACGCCTACCGTTTCGACCGCGCGGCGGGGAAACTGATTCCCGCCGGCGTGACCGAAGGCGTGCGCAACGCCTCGTATCTCGCCTTCGATCCGGCGCGGCGCTTTCTGTTCTGCGTGAACGAGTTCAAGGAATACGAAGGCCGGGCGAGCGGGGCGGTCAGCTCGTTCCGCATCGATCCGGCGACCGGCGCGCTCGAATATCTGAGCACGCGCGCGAGCCGGGGCACCGATCCGTGCCATCTGATCGTCGACGCGACCGGGCGCTTCGTGCTGATCGCCAATTTCGCGAGCGGCAGCGTCTGCGTCTTGCCGATCGACGGCGAAGGCAGGCTCGGCGAGGCGGTCGACTTCGTCCAGCATCGCGGATCGAGCGTCGATCCGGTGCGCCAGACCGGCCCGCACGCCCATGCGGTGGAGATCGACAAGGCCAACCGCTTCGTGTTCGTACCCGACCTCGGTATCGACGCGATCGTGGTCTACGAATTCGACGCGCGCGGCGGCAAACTCGCGCCGCATCCGACGCAGCCTTTGGTGCGCACGGCGCCGGGCGCGGGTCCGCGCCAGCTGGTCATGCGCCCGGACGGCAGATTCGCGTACCTTGTTAACGAGCTCGATTCGACGATGACCGCGTTCGGTTACGATTCCGGCACGGGGATTCTGACCGCGTTGCAGACGCTGCCGACCTTGCCGGCGGATTTCACCGGCCGTTCGACTTGCGCCGAAGTGCAGATCACGCCCGATGGGCGGTTCCTCTACGGCTCCAATCGCGGGCACGACTCGCTGGCGATTTTCGCGGTCGATCCGGCGAAAGGCACGCTGACGCCGGCGGGGCACGAGAGCACGCGCGGGCGCATCCCGCGGAATTTCGCGATCGCGCCTTGCGGCACGTTTCTGGCCGCGGCCAATCAAGACACCGACAACGTGCTGATGTTCCGCCTCGACCCGGCGAGCGGGCGGCTGACCCCGACCGGCGACGTGGTTCGGCCCGGCACGCCGATCTGCGTCAAATTCCGCTGAGGGAAAAATGCCCAAGACGATGAAAGGTCCGGCGATCTTTCTGGCGCAGTTCGCCGGCGATTCGAAGCCGTTCGACGCCTGGCCGTCGATCGTGAAATGGGCGGCGTCGCTCGGCTATAAGGGCGTGCAGGTGCCGAGCTGGGACAAGCGCCTGTTCGATCTCGACAAGGCCGCGTCCTCCAAGACCTATTGCGACGAGTTCGCCGGGATCGCGCGCGCTTCCGGGATTTCGATCACCGAACTGTCGACGCATCTGCAAGGCCAGCTCGTCGCCGTCCATCCGGCTTACGACGACGCCTTCGACGGATTCGCACCCGAAGCCGTCAAGCGCAAACCCAAAGCGCGGCGCGACTGGGCGGTCGGGCAGATGAAGCTCGCCGCCAAGGCCGCGCGCCATCTCGGCCTGGATTCGACCGTCTCGTTCACCGGCGCGCTCGCCTGGCCTTACGTCTATCCCTGGCCGCAGCGCGCGCCCGGTTTGATCGAGGAAGCCTTCGCCGAGCAAGGCCGGCGCTGGAAGCCGATCCTCGACGTCTACGCGCGCCACGGCGTGGACGTCTGCTACGAGATCCATCCCGGCGAGGACGCGTTCGACGGCGCGTCGTTCGAGCGTTTCGTCGCCGCGGTCGGCGGCCATCCGCGCGCGCGGATCAACTACGATCCGTCGCATTTCCTGCTGATGGGGCTCGATTACCTCGCCTTCATCGACATCTATCACGAACGCATCGGCGCGTTTCACGTGAAGGACGCCGAGTTCAACCCCGACGGCCGCCAGGGCATGTATTCGGGATACTTGCCCTGGGTCGAGCGCGCGGCGCGCTTTCGCTCGCTCGGCGACGGGCAGATCGATTTCAAGGGCGTGTTTTCGCGCCTGGCCGCGCGCGGCTACGATCGGTGGGCCGTGCTCGAATGGGAGTGCTGCCTCAAGCATCCCGAGGATGGCGCGCGCGAAGGGGCGAAATTCATCGCCGAGCACATCATCCGCGTCACCGACCGCGCTTTCGACGATTTCGCCGGCGCCAAGACCGATCGCAAAAAGCTGCGCCGCCAGCTCGGGCTCGACCGCGCATGAGCGGCCCTCGCCCGATCCGCCTGGGCATGGTCGGCGGCGGGGAGGGCGCATTCATCGGCGCGGTCCATCGGCTTTGCGCCCGGATGGACGGCGAGTTCGAGCTGGTCGCCGGCGCCCTGAGTGCGACGCCCGCCAAGGCCAAGCGCTCGGCGGCGGCGATCGGGCTCGCGCGCGGCTACGCCGATTTCCGCGTCATGGCGCGCGAAGAGGCGGCGCGGCCCGATGGGATCGAGGCGGTGGCCATCGTCACGCCCAATCATCTGCATGCGCCGGTGGCGCGCGCGTTCCTGGCCGCCGGCATCCACACGATTTGCGACAAGCCGCTGACCGCCACGCTCGCGCAAGCCCGATCGCTGGCGGCGGCGGCGCGGAAATCCGCGGCGATTTTCGCGCTGACCCACAACTACACGGGTTATCCGCTGGTGCGTCATGCGCGCGCGATGATCGCCGCCGGCGAACTCGGCCGTTTGCGCGTGGTCCAAGTCGAATACGCGCAAGACTGGCTCGCCACGCGGCTCGAAGCGACGGGCCAGAAGCAAGCCGCGTGGCGCACCGATCCGAAACGCGCGGGGCTCGGCGGGGCGCTGGGCGATATCGGCACGCATGCGTTCAATCTCGCGACCTATGTGTCGGGGCTCGCCGTCGAAGCGCTGGCGGCCGATTTGTCGAGCTTCGTGCCCGGGCGCAAGCTCGACGACGACGCGCGTATTCTGCTGCGGCTGTCGGGCGGCGCGCGCGGTATGTTGTGGGCCAGTCAGGTCGCGGTCGGCCGCGAGAACGGTCTGACGCTGCGCATCTTCGGCACCAAAGCCGGACTCGAGTGGCGCCAGGAGCATCCCAACCATCTGACGTTCGCACCTTTGGGCGAAGCGCCGCGCATCGTCGCGCGCGGCTCGGCTTCTTCGGGCCCGGCCGCCGCGCGCGTCACGCGCCTGCCGGCGGGCCATCCGGAGGGCTATCTCGAAGCCTTCGCCAATCTCTATGCCGAGATCGCGCGCGCCATCCGCGCCCGGCAGGCGGGCAAGCGAATTCCCCGCGAGATCGAGTTCCCGGGCCTGGAAGACGGGCTCGCCGGCATGCGCTTCGTCGCCGCGGCGGTCGCTTCGGCGCGCGCCGGCGGGCGCTGGCGCAAACTGGTCGGCTCGAATGGATGAAAGTTCCGGCGACCTCGCGCGGGGGGGGGTGAGCCCCGAGTTGGCGCCGCATGGCGCCCTTTCTCGCTTGGGTCCGAACGCCAAGCCGCGTTCGATCGACCTCGACGCGCCTTCCAGCTCGACTCTAGAGCGAGGTGCCGAATTTGGGGCGCGTCGACGCACCGTCCCCATGTCCTCCGGCGCACCGGGAGCCACTTGGGCAATGGATTTTCAAGGACCTACGGGCAGATCCTTGAACGCGCTGGTTCATCAACGCGACTCAAGACCCGTTGCGCGCAAGGGCCTGCGGATTCAGGTCCGACCTGGGGCAGCAAGCTTTGGGGCATCCGTCCGTCCGCTCGCCATCAGCGCGACGTCGCCCCCGATCGCCGCGGTGTTGACGCTCAGGGTGTTTTCCTGGGCGAAGCGAGGCAGATAGTGAGGCCCGCCGGCCTTGGGACCGGTGCCCGAGAGCCCGTGCCCGCCGAAGGGCTGCACGCCGACCACCGCGCCGATGGTCGAGCGGTTCACGTAAACGTTGCCCGCGCTCAGCCGCTCGCGCACGCGCGTCTGGAAACTCTCGAGCCGCGAGTGGATGCCGAGCGTGAGCCCGTAGCCGGTGCGCGCGACAGCGTCGAGCACGGCGTCGATGTCGCGGCTCTTCCAGCGCACGAGATGCAGGATCGGGCCGAAGATCTCGCGCGTCGGTGCTTCGGCGAGCGGCACGTCCAACAGCGTCGGCGGCACGAAATTGCCGCGCGGCGACGGTCCGCTCTGCGCGATGATCCGCGCGCGATTGGCGGCGAGATAGGCGTCGAGCTTCGCTTTGGCGTCTTCGTCGATCACCGGGCCGATATCGGTCGCGGGATCGGCCGGATCGCCCAGGGTCAGCTCCGCCATCGCCCCCTTGAGCATTTCGATGGTTCGATCGGCCGCGTCGTCCTGCACGAACAGCACGCGCAAGGCGGAGCAACGTTGCCCCGCGCTTTGGAAGGCCGAGACGATCGCGTCATTCACCAGTTGCTCGGTCAGCGCGGAGCTATCGGCGATCATCGCGTTGACGCCGCCCGTCTCGGCGATCAAGGGCACGATAGGCCCGTCTTTGGCGGCAAGGGCACGGTTGATCGCCTGCGCCGTCGCGGTCGAACCGGTGAAGGCTACGCCGGCGATGGCGGGTTCGGCGATCAGCGCCGCGCCGATCTTGGGGCCGCCGAACACGAGGCGCAGCGCGTCGCCCGGCACGCCCGCCTGATGCAATAGAGCGACGGCGGACAGCGCCGTACGCGGCGTTTGCGGGGCGGGCTTGGCGAGGACCGCGTTGCCCGCCGCGAGCGCCGCCGCGATCTGCCCCACGAAAATCGCCAGCGGGAAATTCCAGGGCGAGATGCAGGCGAACACGCCGCGCCCGTTTAGGCTCAGCGTGTTGCGCTCGCCGGTCGGGCCGGGGAGAAGCGTCGGCGTGAAAT
>JAMNXK010000216.1 GCA_023653245.1 Tagaea sp. | reverse complement strand
CGCGGTGATCAACAGCTTCACGGGCGTGCGCAATATCGACCGGCCGGTGATCGAGGCCAGCCGCATGCTCGGCGCGCGCCGCTTCGCGCTGATCAAGGACGTGATCGTGCCCGGCGCGCTGCCGTCGATCTTCACGGGCCTGCGCCTGGCGCTGCAAGGCTGCCTGACCGCGTTGGTCGCCGCCGAGCTGCTCGGCGCGCTGCTCGGTTTGGGCAAGGTGCTCTACCAGGCGGGCCTCGACATCTATCCGGCGATGATCCTGGTGGGCATGGTCGCCGTCGCCGTGACCGGCTTCGTGCTGACCCTGGCGCTCGATCTGGCCGAGCGCCATTCGATGCCCTGGCGGAAGCGCTGATGGGCCCGGCTCTCTCCCTCCGGAATTTCTGGCTGCTGACGCTGGCGGGGCTGGTCGTCTTCTTCGGCGTCTGGACGATCGCCGGCGCGCTCGAATTCGCCCCGCGCCGCTTCCTGCCCATGCCGTGGGACGTGATCGAGCGCGGCTTGCTGCTGACCGAGCGGCCGTTCTCCGGCCAGACGCTGCAGGGACATCTGATCGTCAGCCTGGAGCGCTACGCGCGCGGCTTCCTGCTCGCGGTCGCGATCGGCGTGCCGCTCGGCTTGCTGATGGGCTGGTATCGCTGGCTCGACTACATGGTCCAGCCGGTGTTCGACTCCTTGCGCTTCGTCGCCCCCATCGCGTGGGTGCCGTTCGCCGCCTTGTGGTTCGGCACGGGCATCGGCGGGCCGACGATGATCATCTTCGCCGGCGCTTTCCCGCCTTGCCTCATCAACGCCTATCGCGGCTCGCGCTACGTCGAGACGCGCTACATCGAAGCGGCGCAGACCTTGGGCGCGTCGGGTCTGCGCATCATCCGCGAGGTGCTGCTGCCCGCCTCCCTGCCCTCGATCATCGCGGGCTTGCGCATCAGCGCGGGTGCGGGCTGGCAATCGCTGATCGGCGCCGAGCTGATCGCGGCCAACGCGGGCATCGGCTTGATGATGGTGCGCGGGCAAGCCGCGATCGACACCTCCATCGTGATGGTCGGCATGATCGCCGTGGGCGTGATCGGACTTCTGATCGACGTGGCCCTGCGCGGCTTCGAAACCTGGATGATCCGCCGGAAGGGGCGATAGACGATGGCCGAAATCGTGCTCGACAACGTCTCGCGGGTGTTCGGGGCCGGCGACCGCCAGTTCGTCGCCCTGGACAAGGTCAGCTACACCGTGCGCGACGGGGAGTTCGTCGCCGTCGTGGGACCCTCCGGCTGCGGCAAGACGACCTGCATGCGCATGGCCGCGGGCCTTGAATTCCCGAGCTCGGGCACGTGCAAGGTCGGCGGCAAGGTCGTGACCGAACCGGGGCCCGATCGCGCCGTCGTCTTCCAGCAATTCGCGCTGTTCCCCTGGAAGACGGTGCAGGAGAACATCGATTTCGGCCTGCGCTCGCTGGGCGTGCCGCGCGACGAGGCGCGCGAGCGCATCGCGGCGAACATCAAGCTGATGGGGCTGGAGGGCTACGAAGCCGCCTTCCCGCATCAGTTGTCGGGCGGCATGCAGCAGCGCGTGGCGATCGCGCGCGCCTACGTGCTCAACCCCCAAGTCCTGCTCATGGACGAGCCGTTCGGCGCGCTCGACGCGCAGACGCGCACGGTGATGCAGGAGGAGCTGTTGCGGGTCGGCCGCGCCAATCCGCGCACGGTGATGTTCATCACCCATGCCGTCGAAGAAGCGGTCTATCTCGCCGACCGCGTGATCGTCATGACCCGCCGGCCCGGCAAGATCAAGGAGACGATCGACATTTCGCCCGTGCGCAAGGCCGAGCAATGGGACAAGCACGAGCGCATCGAGGACGTGATGGATCTCGAATCCTTCGTCCATCTGCGCACCAAGATCTGGCGCCTGCTGCGCGAGCAGCACGACAAGACGCATTGAGTCCGGAACAACCACGCCTCTGACAGGGAGCTCTCGATGAAGACCAATCCGATGAAATACGTCGCGGCCGCGTTCGCGGCCGCCGCGCTGTGGACGGCCCCCGCCGCCGCACAGGAACTGCGGGAAATTCGCATCTCCTCGCAGCCCGCGCTGCTCGGCTCGACGCCGTTCACCGTCGCCGAGGAACAGAATATGTGGCGCGAGATGGGCTTGCGCGTGACCATCACCAACTTCCCCGCCGGCGCGCCGCAGATCGCCGCCAGCCGCTCGTGGGATCTGGGCTACACGGGTGCGGTGCCCGCCGTGCTCGGCGCCGCGCGCTTCGATCTGCACACTTTCGCGTTCTCCGACGACCAGTCGGCGACCAACGGCATCTGGGTCAACGGGCCGCAAGCCGCCGCGATCGTCGCCAATCCGGCGTCGCTGAAAGGCCAGACGATCTTCCTGACCGGCAATTCGACCGTCGATCTCGCCGTGCGCGCGTGCGTGCAGAAATTCGGCCTCGGCCGCGGCGACGTGACTTTGCGCTCGATGGGCCAATCCGAGATCATCGCCGCGATGAGCTCGGGCAACGCCCATCTCGGCGGCTTGTGGGCGCCGAACATCTACACGGTCGAGGAAAACGCCGGCGCGCGCCCGTTGTGCTCGGGCCGCGACGTCAACGTCGTGATCCCCGGCAACATGGTCGTGCGCGCCGATTGGGCGCGCGACAATCCGGAATTGCTGGCGCGTTTCACGGCCGTTTACTTGCGCGCCCAGCGTTGGCTGGCGGCGGATCGTCCGCGCGCCATCGCGGCGATGAAGCGCCATTACGAGGCGGGCGGCGTCAACATCTCGGCCGCGGCGATGAACCGCGAGTTCGAGCTGCGCCCGATGTACACCCTGGCCCAGCATCTCGAGTTGTTCGGCCGCACCGGCAATCAGCCTTCCCCTGCGGGCCGGACGATGGACGCGATCGCCGCCTTCATGAAGGAAGTCGGCTCGTTGCGCGCCGACGAGGCGATCCCGAGCTCCAACGTCTACGTGACCGACGCCGCGCTGCGCCGGGTCGACGCCGATCCGCGCCTGAAGGCGTTCGCCAACGGCAATTGAGCAAGTCCCGCCGGCCGGATCGCGCCCTTCGGGGAGGCGATCCGGCCGGTCTCGTTTCACGGAGCCGAAAATGGCCGTTCAGTATTTGAAGAAATCCGATCCGCCGCGCCAGGCGATGGACAAGGAAACCGGCGAGACCGTCGCCCGGATGCTCGAGGAAATCCGCACCGGCGGCGAAGACGCCGCGCGCCGCTACGCGCGCGATCTCGACGGCTGGAAGGGCGAGATCGTCGTCGGCGAAGCGACCTTCGCCGAGGCCGAGAAGTCCTTGAGCTCGCTGGTGCGCGACGACATCCGGTTCGCGCGCGACCGGGTCCAGGATTTCGCCAAGCGCCAGCGCGACTCCCTGCACGAATTCGAGGCCGAGCTCATCCCCGGTCTGATCGCCGGCCAGAAGCTGATCCCGTGCAACACGGCGGGCTGCTACGTGCCCGGCGGACGCTACGCGCACGCCGCCAGCGCCATCATGAGCGTGGGCACCGCGTCCGTCGCGGGCGTGCCCAACATCGTGGCGACCTCGCCCGCGCACAAGGAACACGGCATCAATCCCGCGATCCTCTACGCGGCCAAGGTTTGCGGCGCGGGCACCGTACTGGCGTTGGGCGGCGTGCAAGCCGTCGCCGCGTTGGCCTACGGGCTGTTTTCCGGCAAGGAAGCCGACATCATCGTCGGACCCGGCAACCGTTTCGTCGCGGAAGCCAAGCGCCGCCTGTTCGGCCGCGTCGGCATCGACGTCGTCGCGGGCCCGACGGAATCCGCCGTGATCGCCGACGACACCGCCGATCCCGAAATCGTCGCCGCCGATCTCATCGGCCAGGCCGAGCATGGGCCCGATTCCCCGGTTTGGCTCATCACCACCTCGCGCCGCGTGGGCGAGGCCGTGCTCGCGCGCATTCCCGGCACGATCGCGGCCCTGCCCGATATCGCGCGCAACGCGGCGACCGCCGCCTGGCGCGATTACGGCGAGATCGTGCTGTGCGACACCCGCGAGGAAGCCGTCGAAATCAGCGACCGCTACGCCAGCGAGCATCTGCAGGTGCTCGCGTCCGATCTGGATTGGTGGCTCGGCAAGCTCACCAATTACGGCTCGCTGTTCCTGGGCGAGGAAACGACCGTCGCCTATGGCGACAAATGCTCGGGCCCCAACCACATCCTGCCGACGCGCGGCGCGTCGCGCTACACGGGCGGTCTGTCGGTCGGCAAGTTCATCAAGACGGTGACGTATCAGCGCCTGACGCGCGAGGCGTCGCGCACCGTGGGCCAGATCGCCGCGCGCATCTCGCGTCTCGAGGGCATGGAAGGCCATGCGCGCACCGGCGACGTCCGGCTCAAGAAGTATTATCCGGACGAGAAATTCGAGCTGGGCACGCTGGGCGGCAATCGATGACGGAACGCAAGCGGCTCGATCTCGACCTCACCAAGCAGGAAGCGATTCCCGCGGAGGGGATCGAAGCCGCGAACGCGCTGCTGGCGAGCGGCAAGCTCCATCGCTACGGCGAGACCGGGGCCAAGCCGTCGGAAGTCTCGTCGCTCGAAACGGAGTTCGCGCGCGAGCTGGGCGTGCCTTATTGCGCTGCGATGAATTCCTGCGGTTCGACGATGTTCGCGGCGTTGAAGGCGTCGGGCGTGATGCCGGGCGACAAGGTGCTGTCGAACTGCTTCACGCTCGCCCCGGTGCCCGGCGCCATCGCCCATGCCGGGGCGGTGCCCGTGCTGGTCGACGTGACGGACGACTACACGATCGATCTCGACGATCTCGCGCGCAAGGCCGACGCCAGCGGCGCGAAGACCCTGCTGCTGTCGCATATGCGCGGGCATATCTGCGACATGGATGCGCTGACGCGCATCTGCGCGCCGCGCGGGCTTCGCGTGATCGAGGATTGCGCGCACACGATGGGGGCCGGCTGGAAGGGCAAGCCGACGGGCACGTGGGGCCTCGCGGGCTGCTTCTCCTTGCAAAGCTACAAGCACGCCAACGCGGGCGAAGGCGGGCTGCTGGTCACGTCCGATCCCGATCTCGCCGCGCGCGCGATCCTGATGTCGGGCAGCTACATGCTCTACCGCTCGCATCT
>JAMNXK010000215.1 GCA_023653245.1 Tagaea sp. | reverse complement strand
GGCGGAAAACTAGGCGCGGTGTTCGACCGTCTGCGCGGCCGGGGTGTCATCACCGAGGCCGACGTGGATACGGCGCTGCGCGAGGTGCGTCTGGCGCTGCTCGAAGCGGACGTGGCGCTGCAAGTCGTCAAGGATTTCGTCGCCGCGGTGCGCTTGGAGGCGATCGGCCAGCAGGTCGTGCGTTCGGTGACGCCCGGCCAGATGGTCGTCAAGATCGTCCACGACAAGCTGGTCGAAACGCTCGGCGCGACCGCCAGCGAGATCAATCTGCGCGCCGTTCCGCCGGTGCCGATCCTGATGCTGGGCTTGCAAGGCTCGGGCAAGACCACGACCTCGGCCAAGCTCGCCAAGCGCTTGACCGAGAAGGACCGCAAGAAGGTCCTGATGGCCTCGCTCGACACGCGCCGCCCGGCCGCGCAAGAGCAGCTCGCGGTTCTGGGCACGCAGATCGGCGTGGCGACGCTTCCCATCGTCGCGGGCCAGGATCCCGTCGCCATCGCCAAGCGCGCGATGGAGACCGGCCGCGCCGAAGGCTACGACGTGGTGATCCTCGACACCGCCGGCCGGTTGTCGATCGACGAAGAATTGATGGCGGAAGCCAAGGCCGTGCGCGACGCGGTCCAGCCGGTGGAATCGCTGCTGGTCGTCGACGCGCTCACCGGCCAGGACGCGCTCGTCACGGCCACGCGCTTCAACGACGGCATCGGCGTCACCGGCGTGGTGATGACGCGCCTGGACGGCGATCAGCGCGGCGGTGCGGCGCTGTCCATGCGCGCGGTCACCGGACGGCCGATCAAATTCGCGGGCCTCGGCGAGAAGATGGACGCGCTCGAGCCCTTCCATCCCGACCGCGTCGCCGGCCGCATCCTGGGCATGGGCGACATCGTCGGCCTGGTCGAGAAGGCGCAAGAGACGGTCGACGCCGAGCAGGCCGAAAAACTCGCCGCCAAGATCAAGAAGGGCGATTTCGATTTCGACGACATGCTCTCCCAGCTGCGCCAGGTGAAGAAGATGGGCGGCTTGGGCGGCATGATGGGCATGCTGCCCGGCGTGGCCAAGATCAAGGCGCAGATGAAGGACGCCAACGTCGACGAAGGCGTGCTCAAGAAGCAGGAAGCGATCATCTGCTCGATGACCAAGCGCGAACGGCGCGACGCGAAAGTTCTGGACGGCAAGCGCAAGCGGCGGATCGCCGCAGGCTCGGGCACGTCGGTCGAGGAGGTCAACCGCCTCGTCAAGCAGTTCATGGAAATGGGCCGCGTGATGAAGCAGATGGGCAAGCTCGGCCAGAAGGGAATGATGCGGACGGGGATCGGAAACCTCTTCCGCCGCTAGGACACAACGACTTCCAACTCGAAAGGAAACACATCGAATGGCCGTCAAGATTCGTATGAGCCGCGGGGGTGCCAAGAACCGCCCGCACTACAAGATCGTCGTCGCCGACGGGCGCTTCGCGCGCGACGGGCGCTTCATCGAGAAGATCGGGCATTACGACCCGATGCTGCCCAAGGAGAGCGACAAGCGCGTCGTGATCGACGTCGAGCGCGCCAGGCATTGGCTGTCGAAAGGCGCGCAGCCTTCCGACCGCGTGACGCTGTTCTTGGCGGCGCTGGGTCTGGCCGAGAAGCCCGCGATCCGCCAGACGCCGAAGAAGTCCGCGCCCAAGAAGAAGGCGCAAGAGCGCGCCAAGGAAGCCGCGGCGAAGGCCGAAGCCGCCGCCGCACCGGCGGCACCGGCGGCGTGAGGTAGCGCTTGTCCGACGCGGCCGGGAAACGCGTTTTGATCGGGGCCATCGCGGCGGCGCACGGCGTGCGCGGCGAGGTCAAGATCAAGACGTTCACCGGCAAGCCGGCGGACGTGGCCGCCTACGGCCCGGTCGAGGACGAGAGCGGCAAACGCCGTTTCGAGATCCGCAAGACCGGAGTCGCGCGCGGATTGGTCATCGCCCGGCTCGCCGGGATCGAGGATCGGGACGCGGCCGAGGCGCTTAGAGGCATGCGGCTTTACGTCGGGCGCGACGCGCTCGGCACGAAGCCGAAAGGATCGGGAAAGGCCAAGGAACTTTGGTTCCATGCCGACCTGATCGGCCTTCGGGCGGTCGATACGAAGGGCGCGAGCCTGGGCGAGGTGAAGTCGGTCCTCAATCACGGGGCCGGCGACATCCTGGAGGTGACGGAAGCTTCGGGCGAGACCCGGCTCTTTCCGTTCACCAAGCGGGTGGTGACGAAGGTGGATATCGCGGCGGGCCGGATCGAGATCGATCCGCCCGAATGGATCGAAGCGAAGCCGGAAGAAGAAGCATGAACGCGGCGAAGGACATCGGCGAGGCGGATGCGACGGGCGGCAAGGCCGCGCCGTGGCGCGCTTGCGTGCTGACGATCTTCCCGGACATGTTTCCCGGCTGCTTGGGCCAGTCGCTGGTCGGCAAGGCGCTGGCCGAAGGCGTGTGGTCGCTCGACGCGATCGATATCCGCGACTTCGCCCGCGACAAGCATCGCTCGGTCGACGACATCCCCTTCGGCGGCGGCCCCGGCATGGTCATGAAGCCCGACGTGGTCGACGCCGCACTCGCGGCGGCCCTCGCCAAAGCGCCCGCCGGAACGCCGGCGATCTATCTGAGCCCGCGCGGTCCGCGCTTCGACCAGGCGCGCGCGCGCGAGCTGGCGGCCGCACCCGGCGTGGTGCTGCTGTGCGGGCGCTTCGAAGGGATCGACCAGCGCGTGCTCGACAAGCGCGGCCTCGCGGAGCTGTCGCTCGGCGATTTCGTGCTGTCGGGAGGCGAGCCCGCGGCGATGTGCGTGCTCGATTCGTGCGTGCGGCTGCTCCCCGGCGTGCTGGGCGCGGCCGATTCGCTCGGCGAGGAAAGCTTCGAAGGCGGCCTGCTCGAATATCCGCACTACACCCGCCCCGCGTCGTGGGACGGCAGCGACGTGCCCGACGTATTGACCAGCGGCCATCACGCCAACATCAAGGCCTGGCGCCGCGCCCAGGCCGAAAAACTCACCGCCGAACGCCGCCCCGATCTGTGGGCCAAGCGCGCGGCGCCCGCCAGACACTAGGATTCACACGAGGAGAACGAACATGTCGTCCATCATCCAAGAACTCGAGAAGGGCCAGATCGCCAAGCTGACCGGGGGCAAGAAGGTTCCCGAATTCGGCCCCGGCGACACGCTGCGCGTGGCGGTCAAGGTGCTCGAAGGCACGCGCGAACGCCTGCAGGTCTTCGAAGGCGTGTGCATCGCGCGCAAGAATTCGGGCCTCAACTCGAACTTCACCGTGCGCAAGATCTCGTTCGGCGAAGGCGTGGAGCGCGTGTTCCCGCTCTACTCGCCGCGCCTGGGCGGGATCGAAGTCGTCCGCCGGGGCGACGTGCGCCGCGCCAAGCTCTATTATCTGCGCGGGCGCACCGGCAAGTCGGCGCGCATCGTCGAGAAGACCGGCGTGGCGGCCTCGGCCGCCGACATGTCCGCGGCCGATCTCGAAGCCGCGACGACCGAAGCGAAGGCCTGAGGCCTTCGCGAGGACGACCGAAGAGGGAAGGGGACGAGGATGGCCAAGCCGCGCACGCTGTTCGACAAGATCTGGGACGCCCACGTGGTCCACAAGCAGGACGACGGGACATGCGTCCTTTATATCGACCGGCATCTCGTGCACGAGGT
The DNA here is from genome assembly GCA_023653245.1 of Tagaea sp. Next base: position 1,450 of record JAMNXK010000215.1, on the reverse strand, counting down.
CACCTCGCCCCAAGCCTTCGAAGGTTTGCGCATGGCCAAGCGCAAGGTCCGCCGCCCGGACCTGACGATCGCCGTGGCCGACCACAACGTGCCGACCACCGACCGCTCCAAGGGCATCGACGATCCCGAAAGCCGCATCCAGGTCGAAGCGCTCGAAACCAACGCGCGCGAGTTCGGGATCGAGCATTACGGCATGAACGATCTGCGCCAGGGCATCGTGCACATCATCGGGCCCGAGCAGGGCCTGACGCAGCCCGGCAACACGATCGTGTGCGGCGACAGCCACACGGCGACGCATGGCGCGTTCGGCGCGCTGGCCTTCGGCATCGGCACGTCGGAGGTCGAGCACGTGCTCGCCACCCAGACGCTGCTGCAGAAGCCGGCCAAGAACATGCGGATCTCGGTCGACGGCGCGCTGCCCGTCGGCGTCACCGCCAAGGACGCGATCCTGGCCATCATCGGCAAGATCGGCACGGCCGGCGGCACGGGCTATGTCGTCGAATTCGCGGGCTCGACGATCCGCGGTCTGTCGATGGAAGGCCGCATGACGGTCTGCAACATGACCATCGAAGGCGGCGCGCGCGCGGGCCTCGTGGCGCCGGACGAGAAGACCTTCGACTACGTGAAGGGCCGGCCCTACGCGCCCAAGGGCGCGCAATGGGACGCGGCGGTGAACTACTGGCGCACGCTGCCGTCCGATGCGGGCGCGGTCTACGACCGCGAAGTGGCGCTGGCCGCCGCCGACATCCCGCCGATGGTCACCTGGGGCACCTCGCCCCAAGACGTGCTGCCGATCACCGGCATCGTGCCCGATCCGGCCGCCGCCAAGGATGCCGACGCCAAAGCGTCGATGGAGCGCGCGCTCAAGTATATGGGCCTCGTGCCGGGCACCAAATTCGTCGACGTCGCGATCGACAAGGTGTTCATCGGCTCGTGCACCAACGGCCGGATCGAGGATCTGCGCGCCGTGGCCGCGATCGCCGAAAAGGCGCTCGCCAAGGGCAAGAAGGTCGCGCCGAACGTCCACGCGCTGATCGTGCCGGGCTCGGGCCTGGTCAAGGAACAGGCCGAGCGCGAAGGCCTCGACAAGCTCTTCGTGCAAGCGGGCTTCGATTGGCGCGAGCCGGGTTGCTCGATGTGCCTGGCCATGAACGCCGACAAGCTCGAACCCGGTCAGCGCTGCGCCTCGACCTCGAACCGCAATTTCGAGGGCCGCCAAGGCCGCGGCGGGCGCACGCATCTGCTCAGCCCCGGCATGGCCGCGGCTTCCGCTTTCGCGGGCAAGCTCGCCGACGTGCGCGACTGGCAGTGATGGCGATCGCCCTGCCGCTGCCGCTGACCGGCGCGCGCGCGGCGCACGCGCCGTTCGGCCGGCGTTTGGCGGCGCTGGCGATCGACGCGGCCGTTCTGGCGGGGCTGCTATGGGCGCTGGCGGTGGGGGCGAAGGCGT
>JAMNXK010000010.1 GCA_023653245.1 Tagaea sp. | reverse complement strand
CTGGCGCTCGACAAGAACCACATCAAGGTCGAGCAGCGCGATTCCTCGACCTCGGCACCCGGGATTTTCGCCATCGGCGACATCGCCAATTATCCGGGCAAGTTGAAGCTCATCCTGTCGGGCTTCGCCGAGGCGGCCGCCGCCGCCCACGCCGCACGCGCGATCTGCCGGCCCGGCGAGGTCCATCACTTCGAATACTCGACGACCGCCGGCGTGCCGGGAAGCTAGGCCCGCATTCGCCGCGTCGCTGCGACCGCGCCGGAGGCGCGTTGCGGCGCGCGATGGCAAGATCGGCTGTGGACGCGCGGCGATCGGATGGTGGCCAAAGGCGCCTTGCGCCGTCGCCCTTGCAATCGAGCCGATAAGGGTCCATTACTCCGCAGTACCAAAAATCCGCCGCGTTCCGTCCGCGCCCGCCTCAAGCGAGCGCCCTGGGCGCGCGCGTCCGTTTCCAACCGGGAGTAACCTCATGGCCAAAGAACGCAATCGCGGAAATCGCGAGGCGAAGAAGCCCAAAGCCGACAAAGCCAAGCCGGTCGCGAAGTCGGCGTCGTTCGTCGAAGCGCTGCGCCCGACCAAGGAGGCCGCCAAGATCGGCATGGCCCGGCGCAAAGGCGCGTGATCGGCCCGCAGCTTCCGGTCCGCCGCGTCCGGTCCGCCGCCTCGCCGCCGACGGGGCCCATCGCGCGCGTGGCGCTCGTCGGAAACTCGCTGCCGCGGCGCTGCGGCATCGCGACCTTCACGACGGATCTCCATCTGGCATTGCGCGCCGCGCGCCCGGGCATAGAAACCCGGATCGTGGCGATGAACGATTCCGGCCCGCGCCACGTCTATCCGGCGTCCGTGTGCCGGACGATCGACGCGGGCGACGAAGCGGCCTATGCGGCGGCGGCGCACTTCCTCAACCGCGAGCGCTACGACGCGGTCGGCTTGCAGCACGAGTTCGGGATTTTCGGCGGGCCCTCCGGCGCTTGGATCCTGCGTTTGCTCGACGGCCTCGATATGCCCGTCGTCACCACGCTGCACACGATTCTCGATCGCCCCACGCCCGAACAGCGCGACGTGCTGGTCGCCATCGCGGCGCGTTCCGCCCGCCTGGTCGCGATGACCGCGACGGGAAGTGCCACGCTCGCGCGCGTTTACGGCGTCGCGCCGGAGAAGATCGAGATCATCCCGCACGGCATTCCCGACGTGGCATTCGAGCCGCCCGACGCGGCCAAGGCAGCACTGGGCTTCGCGGGCCGGTCCGTCGTGCTGACCTTCGGCCTTTTGAGCCCCAACAAGGGCATCGAAGTGATGATCGACGCGATGCCCGAAGTGCTGCGCCGCCGCCCCGACGCGGTCTATGTCGTGCTCGGCGCCACGCACCCCCACCTGGTCCGCGAACAAGGCGAGGCGTACCGCGAGAGTCTGGTCGCGCGCGCGCGCGCGCTGGGCATCGCCGACCGGGTCGTCTTCGTCGATCGCTTCGTCGAGCGCCCCGAGCTGCTCGCCCATATCGCGATGTGCGACGTCTACGTCACGCCGTATCTGAACGAAGCGCAAATGACCTCGGGCACGCTCGCCTACAGCTACGGCTCGGGGCGCGCGGTCGTTTCGACACCCTATTGGCACGCGCGCGAACTGCTCGCCGACGGCGCCGGCACGCTCGTGCCCTTCGCCGATCCGGCCGCGACCGCGACGGCGGTGGCCGACCTGCTGACCGACGCGCCCAAGCGCGACGCGATGCGCGCGAACGCCCATCGCGACAGCCGCGAAATGGTCTGGGCGCGCACGGGCGAGCGCTATCACGACGTCTTCGCCGCGATCCGCCGCGCGGCCGCCCCGCGCGCGTTCCCGGCACCGCCGCGCATCCGGTTGGATCATTTTCTGTCGATGTGCGACGACACCGGACTTCTCCAGCACGCGATCGGCCCCATCGCGGACCGCAATCACGGCTACAGCATCGACGACAACGCGCGCGGCCTGCTGGTCGCTTGCGCGCTCGCGGAAGGCGGCGAGGTCCGCCCGCCCGCCGCGGTCGCCGATCGATTGGCCGCCTATGTCCAGCACGCCTGGAATCCCGAGTGCGGGCGCTTCCGCAACTTCATGGGGTTCGATCGGCGCTAGCTCGAAACGCAAGGCTCCGAGGACAGCCATGCGCGCGCGCTGTGGGCCTTGGGGATCGTCGCCCGGGACGATTTGAGCGCGCCGCACCGCGACTGGGCCGCTTCGCTGTTCCGCACGGCGCTGCCGGCGGTCCAAGGGTTCTCGGCGCCGCGCGCCTGGGCCTTCGCCCTGCTCGGCCTGGCGGGGTACTGCGCCGCACTGCCCGGCGACGGCTTCGCCGCGGAACTTCGCGCGACGCTCGCCGAACGGCTGATGGCGTCGCTCGCCGCCGTCGAAACGCCAGGCTGGCGATGGTTCGAGGAATATCTGTCCTACGACAACGCGCGCCTGTCGCAAGCGCTGATCGAGACGGGCCAGGCTTGCGGGCAGACGCGTTGGCGCGCGGCGGGCTTGCGCACCTTGCGGTGGCTCGACGCGCGCCAAACGGCGCCCTCGGGCGTGTTCCGGCCCGTGGGCACGCAGAGCTTCGGCATGCCTCGCCAGGCGCCGGCCGCTTTCGACCAGCAGCCGCTCGAAGCCACCGCGGCGGTCGCGGCGTGTCTGGCCGCGTGGCGGACGGATGGCGATTCGGCATGGCTCGATTCGGCGGCGCGCGCGTTCGCCTGGTTCCACGGCGCCAACGATCTGGGCGTGCCGTTGGTCGATCCGCGGACCGGCGCTTGCCGCGACGGGCTGCATCGCGACCGGGCCAACGCCAATCGCGGCGGCGAGTCGGTCGTGTCGTATCTGCTGGCGTCGGCGCAGATGCGCGCGCTCGCGCGCGAAACCGGCGCCACGACCCCCAACTTGGCGCGAATCGCCTGAAGCCGTCGGGGGAAACGACCTTGAAGTTCTACGAAGCCGCCGAACTGCGCTTGCGCCCCGATCCCGCGCGCGTGGTCGTCCGCCCCTTCCGCCCCGCGACCGAACCGCGCGACTTGACCCCACTCGACAAGACGCGGGCGGGCAAGATCGTCGAGCGCGTCCTCGCCCTCGATCCGGATCGGGCGGCGGCCCATCTCGCGCACGTGATCGAGGACTTCGACGGACGCCATCGCGACCTGCCCGGCACCCTCGACGCCAGTGCGGCGAAGATGGGCGACGCCTTGCCCGAGCGCGCGGCGTTCGGGGAGACCCACCGCCGGCTGATCGGCGCCTATTTCCTGCACGAATACGCCTTCGGCGCGACGGCGCTGTTCAATCCCAGCATCGTCCCCCATCCCGACCGGTCGGATAGCGCCCCCGGATCTTCGCGTTTCGTGCTGAGTCTGCGCGCCGTGGGCGAAGGGCACGTGTCCTCGCTGACTTTCCGCGCGGGCACGATCGACGCCGACGGCGCTATCGTTCTCGACCCCATCGCTTCGCTCGCCACGCTGCCGCTCGTGACCGCGCGCGACATCACGCCCGAAGGCGAAGCGGTGTCGGTGGCTTTCGGCGCGGAGACGGCGATCGGCGAGCGCGTCGTTTTCCCCGTCACCGCGTCCCAATCCAACGGCATCGAGGACGCGCGCTTCGTGCGCTTCGCGGACGGCGCGGCCACGCGCTTTCTCGCCACCTACACGGCCTATAGCGGCCGGGCGATCCGCTCCGAGCTGATCGAGACCGCCGATTTCCGCGAGTTCCGCATGACGCCCTTGCGCGGGAACGCCGCGCTCAACAAGGGCATGGCGCTGTTCCCGCGCCGCGTGGACGGGCGCTTCGCCATGATCGCCCGGCACGACAACGAAAACCTCCATCTCGTGCTGTCGGACGATTTGCACGTTTGGGAGGGCGGGCGCTTCGTGCTGGGCCCGCGCCATCCGTGGGAGTTCGTGCAGATCGGCAATTGCGGCTCGCCCATCGAACTCGACGAAGGTTGGCTCTTGCTGATCCACGGCGTGGGGCCGATGCGCAAATACGCGATCGGCGCCGCGCTGCTCGACAAGGCGGACCCGTCGATCGTGCTGGCGCGCACCCGCGAGCCGCTGATCCGCCCCGAGATGTTCGAGCGCAACGGCTACGTGCCCAATGTCGTCTACACTTGCGGAGCCCTGCGCCACGGCGACGATCTGATCGTGCCCTTCGCGATCTCCGACACCTACACGCGCTTCGCGCGCATGCCGATCGCCGAATTGCTGGCGAGCCTGCGCGGTGGGGGCTGACCGGCCGGAAAACGAGCGAGCGCGGGCAACGCGTCCGATTCGGGCGTCGTCATGCGAGCCGCGCCGCTCGGTGCAAATGGCGTCCCCACGAGAATATAGCTGAGAACTTTTGGAGGCTCGAAGTTTCTGCCGCGCAGACCGGCAAGCTTCAAGGTGCTTCGCAACGGCAAACCTCTCGATATTCGAACGGTTTAGAGGCTGCCGCCCGTGCTGATCCCAACGGCCTGCAGATAATCCGCAACGGTCTCCAGGACGCGCGAGGCCAACCCTGCCTTGGCCAACATAGCGGACACAGATTGGCGCGCGGCAAGAATCGAACGCGGCTTGGGCGAGCTGGGACCTGAGGGCATGAAATCGCGCCCCTCGCAGCTGTCATCACCAACGCGTTCCAGCCACCCAAGACCGACAATTCTGGAGAGCAGCCCATGTCTAAAGCCAATCCCCCGACGAGAATGACCGCCGCCAAGTTGGTGGCGATCCGAGAGGAGCTTGGATGGACCCAAGACCAACTCGGGCGCGCGATCCTCTTGCCGCCCAAGAACGCCGGACGGACGATCCGGCGCTATGAGAGCGGCCATCCTATGCCCGGTCCAATCGAGATCGCGGTGCGTGCGATCAAGGATGGATTCTCCCTGCCGCATATCGAGGCCATCCGCGCCGAAGCCTCCGCCGCAAGACCCGCCCGGCGGCCTCAAATTTCCTGAAGATGAACAACCGGGTTTCTGCCCTCGCGTGTCCCAAATTTGGCCGAAGGGAGGGAAGACGGGTGGCCAGCAGTTGCGAGCGAAGCTGGGCAGTCGTGATAAAGTCTTTGCGACTCCAAAGACGACGCGTGTTCACCTTGACCGACCGGAACGTGACAAAGAGCGAAACGATCTGCGATGCGCTCGAACGGGACATCCTGTTCGGACGTTTGCGGCCACGCGAACGCTTGATCGAGGACGAGTTGATCGCGCGGCTCGACGCCACGCGGCACCAGGTGCGCCAGGCCTTGGTGGAACTCGAACGGCGCGGCTTGGTCGTCCGGCCGGTCAATCGCGGCGCGCTGGTGCGCGATTTCACGGCGGAAGAAATCGCCGAAATCGGCACGGTCCGCGAGTTGCTTCACGCCGAGGCCGCGCGCACGATCCCGCTGCCCGCCCCGCCGGCGCTGATCGCCGAGCTCGAACGGCACCAGGCACGCCATGATGCCGCCAGCGCGTCCGGCGACGTGATCGCCGTCCACCGCGCCAATAACGGTTTCCATGCGACGCTGTTCTCCGCCTGCGGCAACCGCTATCTCGCCCAGACGATCGCCGACTATGCGGATCTGTCCCTCGCCTATCGCTGCCATCTGATGGCGATCGCCTCCTACACCAACCGGGCGGCGGACGAACACCGAGCCATGATCGCGGCCTTGCGCGAAGGGGATCGCGACGCGCTGGTGACGCTGTGCGTCGGCCACACGCGCCCGGCCCTGCAGGTCTATCGCGCGCTGCGCGGCTGGGACGACCCCGGGAATATCAACGCGTCGCTGGCGGTTTCGGCACGGCCGCGTAGATCGCCGCGACCAGCCGCAGCGCGCGCAGATGCGCCTCCGGCCCGGTCTCGAAAGTCCGGCCGGCGGCGAGCGCCGTGACGAACTCCCCGATCGCGCCACGATAGGACGCGGCGTAGGATTCGGCGAAGGCGAAGGCCATCTCGCGCCCGGCGAACGAAAGCTTCCGATCGCGGAAGATCAGCCGCCCGCCTATGCCCTCGACCTCCAGAATGTCTTCGATATGGGCCGGCGCACCCGGCTCCGCAAAACTGCCGTCGAGGCGGATATCGACGCCCGACGCACCTCGTAACGCGACCTCGGCCGTATCCTCGCCCCGCACCGCCGGACAACGCCGCGATAGATGCGCGCGCTCGACCGTCAAGGGTCCGAATAGCCATCCCAATAGATCGAGGTGGTGGACCAGAAGCTCGAACACGATCAGCCATTCGAGCTCGGCAAGAAACGGCTGGCGAACCAGCGCCGGGCGGACGCCCCTTGGATCCGCGATCAAGCCCGAGGATAGCGCGCGCAGCCGAACCGACCGGATCGGACCGAGCGCCCCGCTCTCAAGCACGCGCTTGGCCTCCCGGTACTCGGGCCGGAAGCGCCAGTTCTCGTGAACCATCAAGCGCGCCCGGGGCGTCACGTCGCGCGCGAGGGCTTCGGCTTCGGCGATCGTCGGGCAGAGCGGCTTCTGGCACAGGATCGCAAACCCCCGCGCGGCGGCGGCACGGCAGAGCGCGGCGTGCGTGGCGACGGGCGTGGCGATATCGACGGCGTCGAACCCGCCCGCCGCGAGTGCCGCGTCGGCGTCCATCCAGACCCGCGCGATTCCGAAGGTTGCGGCGCGCGCCCGTGCCTTTGCCGGGTCCGGATCGACGATCCCGACGATCTCCGCCCCCGGCGTCGCAGCCCACGCGCGCAAATGGTGCTCGGCCACCATGCCCGCGCCGAACAGGATCACGCGCAAGGTCATTGCGCGAACCCGAACAAAGCGGCGGGCGTATCCCACAGGATGCGCGCGCGTCCGGCCGCGTCGGGCACGAGCCGATCGAGCCACTTACGAGTATCCGCGTAGCTTGGCCTCGGATTCAATCGGAGGAAAGGCCAATCCGAACCCCAGACGCAGCGAGCCGGCCCGAACGAGGCGAGGATCGCATCGAGATAGGGCCGCGCATCGGCCCAGTCCACTTCGCGCGCGAACCGGAACGGCCCGGAGAGCTTGACCCAACAACGCCCTGTCCGCGCGAGGTCGCGCAACGCCGCGAAGCCCGGTTGATCGAGTCCGCGCGTCGGATCAGGCCGCCCGGCATGGTCGACGACGATCCGCGCCCCACAAGCGGTCAAGCTTTGGGCGTGCGCGGCCAGCTGATCGCCCTCGCATTGCAGATCGACGATCCAGCCGCGCGCCGCCAGCCGTGCGAGCAGCGGCGCGCCTTCGCCAGACAAGTACTCAGTGCCGCGTCCGACCAGATCGATCCGCGCGCCGACCACGCCGGCTTTTGCGAGTCGATCCAGCTCCAGGTCGGCCACATCGGCCTCGACGATTGCGATCCCCCGAAAGCGACCGGCGCCATGCGCGAGCCCGTCGAGCAGACAAGAATTGTCCGATTGGTACCCGGCCATCGGGCCGACCAGCACGGCATGGGTCGTACCGCCGGCCGCCATCGTCCGCGCGAGATCTTCGTGCGTCGCCGTCTCGTGGGGCCCGGGCGTGTAGAGCGTTCCGGCGCGATAGGGAAAACGCCCCGGATCGCAAAGATGGACGTGGCAGTCGACCGCGTTCACCAAGCCGCCACGCGGTTGGCGAGCGGTTCGCCCCGGTAGAACCGGCCGATATTGGCGAAGATCGCGGTCATCTTGCGCTCCATCGCGTCGCGCGTACCGGCGGAGATATGCGGCGTCAGCACCGCGTTGGGCAAGGCCAGAAGCGCGTTCGACGACGCGGGCGGTTCGGTCTCGAACACGTCGAGCCCCGCAGCGAGGAGATGCCCCGAGCGGAGCGCTTCGGCCAGCGCGGTCTCGTCCACGATTCCACCGCGCGCGGTATTGACCAGGATCGCGCCCTTCTTCATGCGCGCGATCGCGGACGGGCCGATCAGTCCCTTGGTCGTCGCGGTCAAGGGAACGTGGATCGTCAGGACGTCGGCCTTGGCGAGCACTTCGTCGAATGTCGCGGTGGCAACGCCCAGCCGTGCCTCGAGTGCCGGCGCCAAACGCACCACCGGGTCGTGGTAGAGCCCCGAACAGCCGAACGCGGCCAGACGCTCGGCCACGGCCTGCGCGATGCGACCCATGCCGACATAGCCGATCGTCTTGCCGGCGAGTTCGCGCGACTCGCCGCGCAGCGCGTTGATGTGCCAACGCCCGGCGCGCAGCTCGGAATCGGCGAAGCTCAGACGCTTGGCTGCGGCGAGCATCAGCAGGATGGTGTGCTCGGCCACGCCTTCGGTCGTACCTTCGGGCGTCAACGCCAAGGGAATCCCGCGTTCCTTCAAGACTTGCCAGTCGATCGTGTCCTGCCAGCCCACGCCTTGATGATGCACGAGGCGCAAGCTCGCCGCGCGCTCAATGAACTTGCGGCGCAAGGGCGTGGCGGCACAGATCACCACCTCGCACTCGGCGATCCGTGCCAGACGCTCGTCGTCGCCGTCCGTCGACAGCGTGACCACATCGAACGCGTCGGACGCGGCGGCACGGATCAGGCGGTAGACGTCGTCGCCCGCATGGCTGAAATACATGACCTTGGGACGGTTCGCGAGCATGGCCGACCTCATTCGACGAACGCGATACCGGGCCCGGCGAGCACGGAATCGACCCAGTCCGGCCGCTTGGCGCCAGATTTGACGGCTTCCTCCATCTTGGCCTCTTTCGCGGCCACGTCGGCCAGCCCCGCACGTACCTTGGCGATCTCCCCGCGCGGCACCACGACGACGCCGTCTTGGTCCGTGACGATCAAGTCGCCGGGTGCAATCGCCACGCCGCCGAGCGACAGCGTCAAGCCGATCTCGCCCGGCCCGTTCTTGTGCGGCGAATTGGGCGTCAGGCCACGCGCGAATACGGGTATCCCAACGGCGTTCAAGCCTTCGATGTCGCGCACCATTCCGTCGGTGATCGCCGCGACGATGCCCGCGTTCTTCGCCATGCCGAGCAGGATGTCGCCCAGCACCGACGCCTCCTCATAGTCCTCGGTACGAACAACCAGAATGTCGCCGGCCTTGGCGAACTTGAGCGCCGCGTAGGGTGCGAGATTGTCGCGCGCCCGAGACCGGACGGTCAACGCGGCCCCGACCGCGCGCACGGCCTTGGTGATCGGCCGGATCGTATGGGGCAAAGCGCCGCGGCGCCCTTGCGCGTCCACCACCCACCCCGTGGGGGCCGTGGCGAAGGCGGCCAGATCGGCCGGGCTCGGCCGCGGAAAATCCTTGCGGATGGTCAAGGTCGGCGGCTCGGCCATTGTTGTATCGCCTTTCAAGGTCTGAGGGAGCGGCCCGCCGCGTCGAACGCGTGGGCATGTTGAAGGTCGAGATGGACGGTCAGCGTCGCGCCGATACCGGTCGCGACGTCGCCGGGCAGTCGCGCGATCACGTCCTTCGCCACTCCGTCGAAGCGCAACGCGAGGATCGTCTCGGCACCGAGCGGTTCGATCCCCGCCACGCGCGCCAAGGCCGGCGCGGCGTTCGGCCCGGGCGTGAGCGCGATATGCTCCGGCCGGATACCGAACACGAGGTTGACGCCGGGCGCGATCGGCTTGATCCGCTCGGGCCCGATCGCCACGGCCATGGCGCCCACACGGATGCGCCCCGAATCGTCCGCCATCGCGTCGATCAGGTTCATTGCGGGGTTGCCGAGGAACCCCGCCACGAAAGTGTCCGCCGGCTCGCGATAGATATCGAGTGGTCGGCCAAGCTGCGCGACCTTGCCGCCGCTCATGATGCAGATCCGCGTGCCCATGGTCATCGCTTCGACCTGGTCGTGGGTCACGTAGATCATCGTGGCGCCCAATTCGCGGTGCAGCCGCGCGATCTCCGCGCGCGTGGCGACGCGCAAAGCCGCGTCGAGATTGGAAAGCGGCTCGTCGAACAGGAACACCTTGGGATCGCGCACGATAGCGCGTCCCAACGCCACGCGCTGACGCTGCCCGCCCGACAACGCGTGCGGTTTGCGCGCCAACAACTTGTCGAGGCCGAGCGTCGCCGCCACGCGGGTCACGCGGCTTTCGATCTCCGCGCGGTCGATACCCCGCCGACGCAACCCGAAAGCGAGATTGTCGGCGACCGTCATGTGGGGATAGAGCGCGTAGGACTGGAACACCATCGCGATGTCACGGTCCTTCGCGGGTACCGCGTTCATCGATTTTCCGTCGATGACGAGCCCGCCTGCGCTGATCGATTCGAGCCCGGCGATCATCCGGAGCGTGGTCGTCTTGCCGCAGCCGGAGGGTCCGAGAAAGACCATGAACTCGCCATGCGCGACGTCGAGCGTCACAGCGTCGACGGCCGGATGCGCGGCTCCGTCGTAGCGCTTGGTCAGCCTGTCGAGGGTCACCGTGGCCATTCGTTCCTCATTTCACGGCCCCCGCCGTCATGCCTTGGATCAAGCGTTCGGAGAAGAAGGCGTAGACCACGATCACCGGCACGACCGCGATCATCAGGCCCGTCGCGATCATGCCGACATCCTCCAGCTGGTCGCCCATGAAACGCTGAATGCCAAGCGGCAAGGTGCGGTTCTTCTCCTCCGTGATAAGCACGACGGCGTAGAGGAATTCGTTCCAGAGCAGGATAAAGTTCAGGATCACCGTCGTCGCGAGGGCCGGCATCGCGATGGGCAGGCTCACGCGCCAGAAGATCGCCCATTCCGAGTAGCCGTCGATGCGCGCTGCGTCGAACAGATCGCCCGGGATGCGGGCGAAGAAGCTTTCGAGGATGTAGACGGTCAGCGGCAACTGGATCGAGACGTAAACGAGCGTGAGGCCGATACGCGTGTCGTAGAGCCCGTATTGCACCAGAATCTGGAACAGCGCGATGATCGTCACCTGCGGCGGAAAGATGATCGTCGAGAACAGGACGAAATAGATGGGCCGGTTGAGCCGGAAGCGGTAACGCCCGAGCGCATGCGCGGCCATGGCGCCGACGATCGTCAGAATGACGACGGCACTCAGCACAATCATCGTCGAGTTGGCGAAATAGACCGAGTAGTTGGAATTGAACCAGGCTTGCGGGAACTTCTCCCAACGCGCTGGGATCGGCAGGTCGAAATGCCCGCGCGAGATCTCGGTGGTCGTGCGCAGCGACATCATCGCCGCCCAGACGAACGGTCCCGCAGCGAACGCCGTGTACAGCGAGAGGGCGATCAGAACGAGCGAGCGTTTGAGCGCGTCCATGCTCAGTACTCCAGGCGGTCGCGCTGGCGGAACGCCCACGTGAGCGCCAGCACCGAGACGAGTACGATGAAGAACCATACGGCCGCGATGGTCGAGGGATAACCCAGATCGAAGGTCGACCACTCGAAAGCGCGCTTGTAAACGTAGGTCGAGACCGTCTCGGTCGACCACAGCGGCCCGCCTTTGGTCGTGATCCAGACGAGATCGAAGATCTTCATCTTACCGATGAAGGACAGCACGACGAGGTTCAGCAGCGTCGGCCGGATCAGCGGCAGGATCACGAACACGAGCTTTCCGCCCCAGCCGCAATTGTCGAGCTCGGCGGCCTCGAGAACCTCCTTCGGCAAGGAATGGAGCGCCGCGAGCAAGACCACCATGTTGAACCCGGTCCACATCCAGGTCGTGACCAAGATCAGCGCCGGCAAGGCGGTCTTGGGATTGCCGAGCCACGGCATCGCGAGATGGTCGAGGCCCAACGCGCGCAGAGCGACGTTCACCGGGCCCCAATCCGTGTTGTAAATCCAGACCCACAGAATGCCGACGACAACGTAGGACATCAGCACGGGCGTGAACCAAGCCACGCGGAAAAAGCGCGCGCCCGGGATCTTGGCGTAGAGCGCCAACGCCAACAGCAAGGCGATCGAAACTTCCAAGATCGGGGCCGCAGCCGACCAGACGAAGGTGTTGCGCACCGCGTGCCAAAACAGATCGTCGACGAACAGCTTGGTGAAGTTCGTCAGCCCCACGAACTCCTCGCGTCGCGGCAGCACCAGATGGAACGCGTTCCAGAACGTCCGTACCACCGGATAGGCGGTGAAGGCCGCGTAGACCGTCAAGGCGGGCAGAAGGAAGGCCAGGATCGCGCCCCAGGGGCGCGCCAAGCCGGTCTCGCGCGCGGCGTAGGCCGGAGTGTCGGACATCGGCGGATGGGGCCTCCGCGTCGGCGACGCGAAGGCCCCGCGCTTTCGCTCAGCCCGCCGCCGTCATCATCTGGCGTACGGCGTCGTCCACGCCGATCGTGCCAGCGGGGAAGGCGTTATTGAATACTTGCGTGAATGTCTCCCGACGGCGGCCTTGCATGACTTGGCTCGGCAAGCCGAAATAGTAGACCGAGCGCGCGTTGACGTCGGCGAGCATCTTGAAATAGCCCGCGTAAGGCCCGCCGATCCGCGAAGGATCGCTCTTGATCCCCGTCTGGACGAGGACGTTTTCGAGCCAACGATTGCCCATCTCCGGCGTCGCCAGCGAGTTGAGGAAGGCGACGGCGCGCTGGGGTTGGCGGGTCGCTGCGTTGACGACGTAGGAACCGCCGACCGCCATCGTCTTGGCTTCGGGCGCCGCGGCACCGGGGATCGCGGGATAGTTCATGATGCCGAGCGGGAAGTCGGCGGGCTGGCCGCCCTTATCGACCGGATTGAAGGCACGCGAGGTGTACCAGCTGCCGTTGAGGAAGGTGACCGCGCGCGGATTAGTGTGGAAGAACGTATGCGCCTCGCCCAGTTTCAGGCTGGTGAAGCTGGTCGGGAGCAGCCCCGCGTCGATGACGCCCTTCAACCAACGCAAAGTCTCGACGACACGCGAGTCATTGAAGGGCAAGCCGCCCGCCATCAGCGCACCGTAATCCGCGACGCCAAGGCGCTTGAGCAAAGCCTCGTGGGTCAGATACGCGCCGGGGAAAGGCCGGTCGCCGACGCCCAACGCCATCGGCGTCCAATTGCGCGCGCGGGCGCGGCGCACCATGTCCATGAATTGCTCGGCCGAGAACTGCCCGGCGGCCGGCAGCGCCATGCCTAGCTCCGCGAGCATCGCGCGGTTGTAGTAGAGCTCGACCGTCGAGGCTTCCAGCGGCAGGCCGTAGGGCTTGCCGCGCCAGGTCCACGCGTTCTTCGCCCAAGCTTCGACATTGGCCCAGTTGAGCGCGCTGAGGTCGAGCAGAAGCCCATTATCCATGTACTCGGTCTGGTCGGGCTCGGCGTAGAAGATGTCGGGCGCGGTGTTGGCGCGCAACGCCGTGCGCAAGGCCGCGTAGAGCGCCGTTTTTTCGTACCAAGCGGTGCGGATGCGAACGCCTGGATTGGTCGCTTCAAAGCGCCGGACGGCGTCCTCGACGAAGTCGCGTTTGATTTGCTCGGCGGCCCAATGGCTCCAGAGCGTGATTTCCACGGCCTGCGCCTGGCCGATCGCCGGCGCGCCCAAACCTGCGGCGAGTGCCGCGGCACCGCCGAGTTTCAAAGCTTCGCGTTTGCTGAGTCCGCCCATGATCCCCTCCCCTTGCGGCCGGAATCCCGCGCGACGGCCCGCCCCTCGCGCGAATTTCCGGCTCATTGAGGGGCAAGGTAGTCGGGCGCGATCAGATCGTCAAGAATATTATCGATAATTTTTGATGAACACTCACGACACGCCGGCCGCGCGCCATTCACGCGAATTCATGCAGCGCGGTCCGATGCAACTTGATCCAATCCCAGTCGTAGACCACGCCGAGCCCCGGACCGGCCGGAACGGGAAAACAACCGTCGCGCCCGACGGCTTCGAGATCGTCGCTGTAACCATCGGCGTAGCACGGCGGCAAAGGGTTTCGCGCGCAGGGCCCGACCAACGCCACTTCGTAGAACCCGGTGTTTCGTGTCGCCGCCATCAAGTACCGATGCGCGGGCCCACTGGCGTGGATTTCGACGTCGATGCCGAGCGCTTCGGCCAAATGACCGATCTTGACCGCGCCGGTGATACCGAGATCGTACTCCGGATCGGACCTGAGAAGATCGGTGCCACCGGCGAGAATGAAATCCGCCTTCGGTTCGACGCCGCGCACGTGTTCCGTCTGCAAAACCGGCGTACGGATCAAACCCCGAAGCTTTTTGTGGGCGAATGCCGAAGTGCCGGCGTCACGGAACGGATCTTCGAGCCAGCGAAATCCCGCCTCGTCGCAAGCGCGGCCGATCCGCACCGCATCGGAAAACGTGCGGAGATGGCATGCCGGATCGAGCATTAAGGCCATCCGCCCGCGGAACGTTTCGCCGAGCTTCAGGATCGTCTCGATCTCCTCCTCGACGTCCCCCTCGTACCAACCGTGCATCTTGAACGCGCGATAGCCGAGGCCGTAGCAATGTTCAGCGAATTCAACGTAAGCCTGCGGCGGCGACAGGCCGCCGTTCCGATCCCCATGCGTCGTACTGGCGTAGGCCGGCAGCCGCTTCCGCCAACCGCCCAGCAACGCCGATACCGAAAGTCCCGTCGCCTTGCCAACTAAATCCCACAAGGCAATATCGAGAAACCCGTGTCCCATATGATCGTACTGACGTAGCGCGCGCTTGAATTCGTTGTAGATCAGCTCGCGTTCGTACGCGTCGCGCCCCGGCAAATGCCGCACCAGCATCAGAGTCTGCGCCAACGACATCCGCGTGGCGCCCCACAGGCCGACATACTCGCCGCGCAGCCGCCCTGCGCCTCGATCACCGTCACGAATTTCCCGAACTCGACGCCTCCACCGGGCGTCTGTACGAGATCGAAGCCGCCCGCGTCGTAGACTATGCCGTCGGCGCGATACGCAAACTCGTGAATTTCCACCTTGGTGATTCGCGGCATATCGACCTCCCGGTCGCGAAACGGACTTCGCGGACGCGATCACAAACGCTCGCTCTATTTCAGCGCCGTCGGCAACGCCAGCGAAAACCAGGGCACGTAGCTGATCAGCAACAGACAACCCAGCAGCGCGGCGAGCAAGGGCCAGCCCTCGCGCAGGAAATCCGCGATGCGCGTTTTTGCGATCGCGCACGACAGGAACATGAGAACGCCCACCGGCGGAGTCAGCTGGCCGATCACCATGTTGATCGCCAGCACGATACCGAAATGCACGAGATCGATCTGCATCGCCTGGAGCAAGGGCAGCAGCACGGGCACCAGGATCAGGATGATCGACAGCGTCTCCATGAACATGCCGAGCAATAGCAGCAGCACGTTGATCAGCAGCATGATCACCCACGGCTCGTCGGTGAGCGCACGGCCGATCGCCAGGATCTGCTGCGGCGCCTGCTCGATCGCCAGGATCCAGCCGAACGGCGCGGCCGCCGCCACGATCAGCAGGATCGAGCCGGTGTCGCGCGCGGCTTGCGCGAAGACGGCGGGAAGCTCGGGCAGGCGGATCGTGCGGTACACGAACAACCCGACGAAAAGCGCGTAGCCGGCCGCCACCGCCGCGATCTCGGTCGCCGTGAACGCGCCGGTGCGGAATCCCAGAATGATGATCGCGGGCAACGCGATCGCCCACAAGGCGCCGAGCAATTCGCGCCCGACTTGCGCGATGGAGAACTTTCCTTCGCGCGGGATTCCCCGCTTAGCGGCCACGAAACCGATCACGGCCATCAGTGAAACCGCCATCACGAATCCCGGCACCACGCCCGCGAGAAACAGATCGCCGATCGAGACGCTCGCCTGCCAGCCGTAGATGACCAGCAGGATCGAGGGAGGAATGATCGGTGCGAGCGTCGAGCACGACGCGCACAAGGCGGTCGCGAAGCCTTGCGAATAACCGCGCGCGACCATTTGCGGCACGAACAGCCGCGTCGTGACCGCGCAATCGGCGAGCGACGAGCCGGAGAGGCCCGCGAGGAGCACGTTGAAGGCGACGCAGACATGCGCGAGCCCGCCGCGTATCCAGCCGACGAGACTCGATGTGAGCGCGAAAAGCCGCTTGGCGATACCCGAGGCCTCCATCAACGCGCCCGCGAGCACGAAGAGCGGAATCGCGAGGAGCGGGAAAGACTGCACACCCGACGCGAAGCGCTGGGCCATCACGATCAGCGGATAGCCTTCGATCCAAATGACGAAGATGGCCGATCCCGCGATCGCAAGCGCGATCGGCACACCCAGCAGCAGCAACCCGGCGAACACGCCGCAAAGGAGCAACAAAGTCACGTGCGATCACTCCTGCGGGGCGAACTCGGTGGCGCTGGCAAGCGCGGTTTCGACGCCGTCATCCACGATGTGCCGGATCAAATGAAGGGCGGATGTGGCCATCGCCAGCGGCACGACGCCAAGCATGTAACGAACCGGGAATCCCAGCAAAGGGGTCGCGTTGGGGCCGATCGCTTGCGCATAGCCCAGCATCGCGTGCGCGAGCGCGCCCAGCACGGCGAAAACGACCGCGAGTCCGGCGACCGCGAGCACGAGCCGGAGCCAGCGCGGCGCGTAGAGCAGCAAGAGATCGACGCGCATATGCGCGCGATGCCGGAACGCGGCACTCGCGCCCACGAAGATCGCCCAGACGAAGGCGATCAATAGCGCCTCTTCGGACCAGGTGATCGGGGCGTTCACGACGTACCGCGCGACGATGGTCGCGAGCATCAAGAACAGGATCGCCGCGAGGGCCGCGGCAAGGAACGCGTTTTCCGCCTTGAAGACGGCGTCGTCGGCGCGACGGACCCAGGAAACGAGCATCGGACCTCCGGCGGGCGGACCCGCGCGCGGGGACGGGCCATCCGGGCGCCCGCCCCGCGCGCGCTCCGTCAGGTGCCGCTACGCAGCTGTTCGATCGCGGCGCGGAAGCGCGTAAGGTGATCGGTCCCCCAGCGCTCGGCAAGCGCCGTGTAAGCCGGCTCCATCCTTGCGGCGAACGCCGCGCGGTCGACGTCGCGCACGATGCGCACGCGCGGCTGCTTGGCGAGTTCGCCCAACAGCCGCTCCTCGTCGCGGAAATAGAGGACGGTGTTACGCGCGGTGATCGCCCGCGTTTCTTCGAACACGATGCGCTGCTGTTCGGCGTTGAGTCGGGCCAGCGAGCGGGCGTTGATGACGATCATGTTGTTCTGGAGCATGTGCTGGGTGAGGCTGATCACGGGCGCCACCTCGTAGAACTTGCGCGTCCAGATCGTCGGGATTGGGTTCTCTTGCGCGTCGACGACGCGCTGCTGGAGAGCCGTGTAGACCTCGCCGAAGGGAATCGGCGTGGGTGCCGCGCCCAGCGCGCGCACCATTTCGACCCATACGGGGATCAACGGCACGCGGATCTTGAGATTGGCGAGGTCCTCGGGTTTGCGGATCTCGGTCTCGCGGAAGCTGAACGAGCGCCAGCCCCACACCATCGTTTTGGCGAGCGGAAGGATCGAGTGCTCGCGCAGGAGCGTGTCGAAATAAGGCTGCATGGTCGGGCCTTCGAGAATCGCTTGCGCCTCGTCCCAGCTGCGCCACAAGAAGGGCGCGCTCGCCATCTCGAACGGACGCACGAGGATCGTGCCGAGCGAGGCCATCGACGGCGCGGTCATGTCCACGCCGCCGAGTTTGACCTGATTGATCAGCTCCTGCTCGGTACCCAGCTGTTCGCCGGGGAAGGTGCGGATGGTGACTTGACCGTTCGTCCGCTCGCGCACGCGCGCGGCCATTTCGTCGAACAGGATCGTGAAGATCCCGCCAACTTCGACCGCGTGGCCGAAACGCAATGTCACCGCGCCTTGCGCCAGTGCGGGCGGCGCGACCATCGCAGCGGCAATCGCCGAACCGCCCGCAAGGACTCCGCGACGACCGAGGGCCGTCGCTTTGGATTTGGTCATCGTTCTCTCCCTGTCTTCGCGGCGGGATCGCACGTCGCCGCCGCATGATCGCGTTGGAATGGTCGCTTCGCCTCGGGTTTCGGTCTTCCTGAGGTCGAGGCAATGGTTCTTATCAATAAGTGATATTTGAGTCAAGAAAAAACAAGACTGGAGTCTTATTCTCTGAAAAATGGTGCAAAATCGGTGGAACTCCAGCAGCGCTCATGAGAATTTGGCGATCGCAGACTCTCCTATTGAATTACCAATCATATACTGATATCACTTTCGCCACGCATTTCCGATCCGGAGACTGACAATGGCAACTCCCATCCTTGCCGCTCCTTCCGCGCCGATAGCCGGTCAAGACGCTGCTTTCGCCACGCATGCGCTGCGTCGGATGATGCTCATTCGGGGCTTCGAACGCCGCGCGCAGGAGCTATCGACTTCCGCTTCTCCGCTGATCGCCGGCTCGGTGCATCTTTGCGCGGGCCAGGAGGCCGTGCCCGTCGGCGCGATGGCGGCCTTGCGCAAAGGCGACAAGTCGGTCGCGACCTATCGCGGCCACGGCTGGGCGATCGAGGCGGACCTCGATCTCGACGCGATTTTCGCCGAACTGTGCCATCGGGCGACGGGCGTCAACGGTGGACGGGCGGGCTCCGCCATGATCGCGGCTCCCTGGTCGGGCTTCATCGGGGAAAATTCCATTGTCGGCGCGGGCGGGCCGATCGCGTGCGGTGCCGCGTTGGCGTCGCTCGTCGCGGGCGACGGTGGCGTCGCGATCGTTTCGTTCGGCGATGGCGCGACCAATCAAGGGGCGCTGCACGAGGCCTTCGCCTTCGCCGCCGCCAAGAATCTCCCCGTGATTTTCGTATGCGAGAACAACGGCTGGTCCGAACTCACGCCGACATCGGCGATGGTGCGCATCCCGCGTCTGGCGCAACGGGCGGCGGGCTATCCCATGCCCGGCGCGACGATCGACGGCACCGATCCGATCGCGGTTCGCGACACGATCGCGCTCGCGGCCGCGCGCGCGCGCGTGGGCGAAGGCCCGTCCTTCGTCGAGGCGCGCGTGCCGCGCCTGTGGGGCCACTATAACCGCGATCTCGAGCATTATCGGCCGAAGGACGACCGCGAGGCCGCCGCCGCGCGCGATCCCATCCCGGCGCTGACCGAGCGGCTGATCGCCTCGGGCCACGCGGACCGCGCGACGATCGACCGGATCGCGGCGGAGACCGAGGCGCGGCTCGACGCTATGGTCGAGTCGGCGCGCGCGGCGCCGTTTCCCGATCCCGCGCTGGCACGCGCGCATGTGACCGTGCGGTCGGCCGCGTCCGCGCCGGCGCCCGTCGCGGCCGATAAACCGGAAGCGACCTACATACAATCGGTCAACGAGGCGCTGCGCCGCGCTCTCGCCGAAGACCCGGCGGTCCTCGTCTACGGCGAGGATGTCGGCCAATCGGGCGGCATCTTCCAGGCCGCGCGGTATCTTCAGCGCGACTTTGGCGAGGGGCGGGTCTTCGACACGCCGATCTCGGAAGCCGCGATCCTCGGCTCGGCCGTCGGCGCCGCGCTTTGCGGCATGAAGCCGGTCGTCGAGATCATGTGGGGCGACTTCATGCTGGTGGCACTCGACCAGATGATCAACCAAGCGGCCAACTATCGCTACGTCACGCAAGGCCGGGCCAACGTGCCGATGGTGATGCGCACGCAGCACGGTTCCACGCCCGGTTCCTGCCCCCAGCACGCCCAGTGCCTGGAAGCGCTGCTGGCCCACATTCCCGGCCTCAAGGTCGGCCTGCCGGCCACGCCCGCCGACGCCTACGCCATGCTCCGCGCGGCGATCGCCGATCCCGATCCGGTCGTACTGTTCGAGAGCCGCGCGCTCTACCAGACCAAAGCGCCGGTCGATTTCGACGCGCCCGTCGAACCGGTCGCCGGCGCAAGGTTGCGGCGCCAAGGCAAGCATTTGGTTCTCATCACGTGGAGCACGCGCCTGGCCGCGTGTCTCGAGGCGGCGGAAACGCTCGCACGCGAAGGCATCGAAGCGTCCGTGCTCGATCTGCGCTGGCTCTCGCCGCTCGATGATACGGCGATCGAACGCGCCCTCGACGCGGCGGGCGGCCGCGCGCTGGTCGTCCACGAAGCGAACTTGACCGGCGGCTTCGGGGCGGAGATCGTGGCCCGCATGACCGAGCGCCGGCCGGACGCCAGGCTGCGCCGCCTCGCTTTGCCCGATACGCGTGTACCGGCCTCGCCGGTGCTGCAAGCGGCGCTAATGCCCACGCCCGATCGTATCGTCCAAGCCGCGCGCGCGCTGGCGCGCGCCTGAAGGGAGAATCAATCGCATGATCGTCGGACATTGGCACACATCCTGGACCGTCGAAGACATCGACCGTTCTTTGCGGTTCTATTGCGAAGGACTCGGCTTCGAACTCGTCCATCGCCAGGAGCAATCCAAGGGCTATACCGACACGCTGGTCGGCATCCAAGACGCGCATCTGATCGCCGCCTTGCTGAAATTCGGCGGGCAGCCGGCGCCGCTGTCCGGGCACACGATCGAATTGATCGAGTACGTCCGCCCCAAGGGCGTGCGTCTCGACACGCCGCCCAACAATGTCGGTGCGGCGCATATCGCCTTGATCGCCACCGACGCGCGCGCGATGCACGCGCGCATGCTGGGATTCGGCGCGCGGTTCGTTTCGCCGCCCGTCGCCATCACCGGCGGGATCAACAAGGGCGGCTACACCTGCTATATGCGCGATCCCGACGGCTTCACGATCGAATTGATGCAGCCGCCCGAATGGCGCTTACGCGGCGAACCGCACCCGAAGGAGATTTGAGGAATGCCCGCCCCGCGAGTCGAACGCCCGCACCGCAACGTCACGGACATCTATTCGCTCAAGGGCCGCGTCGCGCTGATCACCGGCGCCTCGCGCGGACTTGGGCTGGTCATGGCGCGCGCGCTCGCCGAAGCGGGCGCGCATGTGGCGCTCAACGATCTCGATCCAGCACCCCTCGCCGAGGCGATCGAGAAGCTGCGCGGCGAAGGTCTTTCGGTCGAGGGCTTGCCCTTCGACGTGACCGACCATGCCGCCGCGCGCGCCGCCATCGCCGATCTCGAGCGCCGGCGCAAGATCGACGTTCTCGTCAACAACGCTGGCATCGTCGTGCGCAAGCGGCTGTGGGAGGCGACCGACGCCGATTGGGAGCGCGTGATCGCGACCAATCTCACCTCGCTGCACGTGATATCGAAGGCCGTCGCCGAAGGCATGGTCGCGCGCGGCTCCGGTCGGATCGTCAACATCGCCTCGATCATGGGGTTGATCGGGCGCGCGGGCGTGGTTTCCTACATCGCCGCCAAACACGGCGTGGTGGGGCTCACCAAGGCGCTGGCCGCCGAGCTTGGCCCGCGCGGTATTAACGTCAACGCGATCGCGCCGGGCTATATCCTGACGGAGATCAACCGGTCGGTCATCGACGACCAGTTTTTCCATTCGCTGGTCGTCGATCGGACGCCGCTCAAGCGCTGGGGCGATCCGGCCGATTTGGCGGGGCCCGTGGTGTTTCTCGCGTCCGACGCGGCCGCTTTCGTGAACGCCCATACGCTGGTGATCGATGGCGGGATTTCGACTACCATCCTTCAGCCCGAACACGTCGCATGAACGATCGCGAGAACTCCATGCCGCCCACCGAATTCACTCTCAAGCCGCGCAAACCCCGGGTGCAGTCCGTCGCCCGCGCGGTCGATATCCTGACGGCGGTGGCGCGCAGCGCCGGCGGCTTGCGCGCGCCCGAGATCGTCGCGGCCACCGGTCTTCCCAAGCAAGCGACGCAGCATCTCGTGCACACGCTGGTGACGATGGGCATGCTGACCAAGAACGAGCGCGACGCCTATGTTTTGGGCCTGCGCAACGGCATTTTCGCCGAAGCGTTCCGCCGGCATTTGGGGCCGCCGGAGTATCTTTCGCCGCTGATCCGCCGCATCGCCAGCGAAACCGGCGAAACCGCCTACGCCTCCGGCTGGTTCGACGAGGAAATCGTCATGATGTCGGCCGCGCGCGGCGGCAACGCGGTGCAGGCGCAGGAGGTCCTGCACGGCACCTACGGCGACGCGCATGCGCGCGCCTCGGGCAAGGTGCTGCTGGCTTTCGCGGACGAACCCCGCCGCTCCGAGTATCTTTCGGCGCATCCGTTGAGCGCGCGTACGCTGCACACCATCGTCCAGTTGCCGAAGCTCTACGCCGAACTCGAACTGGTCCGCGCGCAAGGCTACGCGCGCGACTTGGAGGAGTTCTCGCTGGGACTGTCGTGCGTGGCCGTGCCCATCGACGGCGGCGCCGCGCCCTACGCGCTGACCGTTTCCGCGCCGTCCGATCGGTTCCGGGAACGCTGGACGCAGTATCTCGCCATCATGAACGCGACGATCGGCGACGTGATGGGCCGGCGTCTGCGCTTAGCCGTCGCCTAAAGGTCCGCGCCGTGGAACTCGCCGAAGCCAAGGCCCGGCTGCGTCATCTCGACTTGGCGGATTTGCGCGTTCGGTACTGGGACGAAGGTTCGGGGCGGCCGGTGCTGTTGCTGCACGGCTGGCCGGAATCCTGTTTGACCTTCCGCAAAAACGTTCCCGAATTGGCGCGGCATGTGCGCGTGATCGCGCCTGATATCCGCGGCTTCGGCCGCAGCCGCCGGCACGACGGCAAGGCGGACGAGCGCATCGACGCGGAGACCGCCGCCGCCGATATGATCGCGCTGCTCGACGCGCTCGGCGTGCGCGAACCGGTGGGAATCGTCTCGCACGATGTCGGTTCGAACGTGGCCCAGCATCTCGCGCGTACGCGCCCCGATCGTGTGGCGGATCTGTTCTTCTTCAATTGCTCTTATGTCGGCATCGGCAAACGCTGGAGCGAGCCCGAGCAATTGCTGATCATGTGGTACCAGTTCTTCCACCAGATGCCCTGGGTCGAGAAGCTGGTCGGTCACTCGCCGGAGACCGCGCGCATCTATCTGACCGAGATGATCGGCGGCTGGACGGCCACGCCCGGCGATTTCGACCAGGCCGATATCGACGATTTCGCCGCCGACATGATTTACGCGGAAGGCCTGAAGGGCGGTCTCGCTTGGTATCGCGGCCTGCTGCCGCTGCGTCTGCGCATGATGAAGGAGGGTGCGATCGCACTGCCGGCCATCCCCCATCGCACGCGTTTTCTATGGGGGGCGAGGGACCCGATTCTACGCGCCGCTTGGACCGACGCGCTGGGCGCCTATTTCACGGACCACACGTTGGCCTTCGCCGAGGGGGCGGCGCATTTCGTGCACTACGAAGCGCCCGAACGCGCCAACGCCGAAATGATCGCGTTCTTCGCGAATAGCCCAGGCGGCGGCCGGGCCAGTGCGGTTTTCGCGCCTGCACGCTGATCTCGAGGCCCGCACCGGGGCATCGGATCTGTCCGTGTCTGCTGCGCAAGCTGGGGGTGACGCGCCCCTTCGACGAGCCGGATGATCTCCAGCTTTTCCGTGGCGGGGTATCTCATTCGCGGTCTCCCCCATCCCCGAAGGAATCTTTTTTTAGCAGCCGGTTTTCGAGCGTCAGATCGGCGACCAGCTCTTTGAGCGCGCCCATCTCCCGGCGCAGATCCTTGACCTCACCCGACGACGCTTGGCGTTCGGTGTCGCCCGAAATCCTCTTCTTTCCGGCCTCCAGGAACTCCTTGGACCAGACGTAGTACAGGCTCTCGGCGATCCCTTCGCGCCGGCACAGCTCGGCGATCGAGTGCTCGCCGCGCAGGCCCGACAGAACGATCCGGATTATCTCGTCGGCCGAGTACTTCTTGCGCGTCTGGCGGCGGATTTCGCGGACATGCTGCTCGGCCGTGCCGGTCGAGCCATTCCCTGGCGTCTGCTTCATCGGTCTCATCCTCGTCCCTTCCTCGGTTGGGCGGCCCCGGGTTTCGTGGACATCGAGATAGGTCCCGCTCTGAACCCGGAGGAAGGCGATGGGGCAAGCAAGCATTTGATCCACGCGCCTTGATCTTGCT
>JAMNXK010000214.1 GCA_023653245.1 Tagaea sp. | reverse complement strand
GCCAGGATGGCGCGCTTGCGGATCGGCGCGGGCGCGTAGAGCGTCTTGCTCGCTTCGACGATGGCCACACCCGCCAGCGCCGGAAAAAATCGCGCGCCCAGCCGTTCCCAAGGCCCCGCGGTGCGCAGCCACAGGCGCGAATTGCTGAGCGGCGGCACGAACAAGCCCATGCGCGTCTGCTGGGGCACGAACAGATTCTCGCGCAGCAGCTTGCCGATCTGCCCGGCGGTGTAGGGATGGCCGTGACCGAAGGGCGTGCGGTCGAGCCGCGCCCAGATGCCCCGGCGATTGGGCACCACGATCAACACCCGCCCCGAGCCCGAGAGCACGCGCCACACTTCGCGCAACAGCACGCGCAGATGCTCGGCGTGTTCGAGCGCGTGGACGAGCAGCACCCGATCGACCGACAGATCGGGCAGCGGCAGCGCCTCTTCCTCGACCAGCGCCGTCGCGTTGGGCCCCTCGGGCGGCCAATGCAGCACGCCTTGCGGGCCCGGCATCAAGGCGAGCGTGCGCGTCGCCTCGCTCTGGAAGGGCCGCAAATAGGGCACGGCGTAGCCGAGCCCCAGCATCGACTGGCCGGTGACGTCCGGCCACACCGCGCGCAGCTGGCGCGCCACCAGCCCGCGCGCGACCTGCCCCAAAGGCGAGGCGTAGAAGTCCCGGAGATCGACGACATCGGTCCACATGCGTGCCGAGCTTATCGCGCGGGAGCCGGGTTTGTCCCTTGCCGGCGGCGCCAAATCGAAACCAGCCCGTAGAGCGCGGCCGCCAGCGCGAGGGCGGCGCCCAGTTTGATATCCTGCTTGTGCCGCCCGGCCCAGCGCCGGAGATCGCGCCACGGCTGCATCCGGCGCATCTCCTCCGCCGCCGCGAAATTCGGCTCGGGGCAGTCGCGCCCGAACTCGTCGCCCCACGGCACGTAGGGCCCTTCCCGCAGATAGCGAACATATAGGCGCCGGGCGCGAAGCTGTGCCTCGTCGGCTTCGGTCTCCAGCATCCAGCGCGTCGCCCAGCACATCGTTGCGGCGAAGGCCTGCGAGCGCGGCGGCAACAGATCGGCGGCGCGCTCGGCCATCTCCGAGGCGAGATACCGATAGTGATAGCGCAGATTCGGAACGGCGCGGGTAGTCGCGAACCGCGCGCGCTCTTCGGCCGTGACGAAAGGATCGTCCGGGCGCAAATCGAGTTCGCCCCATTCGTAGCCGCCGCCGAAGATCGCGCCGTCGGGCGAGGTTTGATACCCGATCAACTCCATGCCCCAATCGCGCAAGCGCCGCGCGGCCGAGAACCCCGCCGCCGCGCGCGCGACCGGCCCGTCCGCCGCGTCGTACGCGCGCAGGTCGCCCGCCATCGCCTCGGCCAGGCTTTTATCGCGCGGGTTTCCAGAGAACGCGGCGGCTTCCCCGAAACGCCCTGTCCGGGCCAGCCGCCGCGCCAGAAGATCGGCGACGTGATCGCCGGTGACATTCGCCGGGTCGCGCGCGGCGACCCAGCCGGCCAATTCCTCGATCGTCAAGACGCGCTCGGCCAAATGCGCGATATCGGGCCAAAACGCCGGCATTTCCTCGACGCGGTCCCAAGCATATGGTTCGGGAAACGAGCCCCCGATCGACACGAAACGATCGAGCGCCGCGACGAACCGGCCGCGCGCGGTTTCGAGCACGGCGCTCTCGCCGAACAGATTGGCGCGCAGAAAGGGCGTCAGCGACTCGGCACGGCCGAGCGCGGCCGCGAAATGTCCGGACGCCGCGTCGAAATCGCCCGCGCGCGTCGCGAGCTTGGCGCGCGTCCAATAGGCGAGCGGCGCATCCGACATCGCGGCAAGGCGCGCGGCAAGATCGAACCGGCCGGCTTCGTAGGCGAGCGCCGCCATTCGGTCCAGGCCTTCGGGGCGGCGATCCGCCGCGCGCTCGATCGCGGTCATCAGCACGTCGACCATCGCGGGATCCGGCGCGCCGCTGCCCTCGCGCGCGCGGATCGCGCCGATCTCGAGCTGGTAGGGATGCGCGAATTGCGTCGCCACGAGCAGCCGCAAGCCGAGCACGTCGCGCGCGAACGCCTCGGTCAACACGTCGCTGCGCCAGACGAATTCGGCGATCTCGCGCAACGAGCCGCGACCCGACGCCGATCCCGCCGCGGCTTGGCGCGCGTAGAGCGCCACCGCCTCGGCGGCGGCGGCCGCAAACGCGTCGAGCTTGCTGGGATCGGCGCGGGCCGCCGCTTCGAATGCGATGCGCCCGGCCTCGCGCGCACGGCATATCGGCTGGCGCTCGGCGAGCCGGGCCTCGCGTTGCGCTGTCGGCCAGTCCCAGGATACGCCTTCGTATAGGCAATCCGGCCGGAACAATTCTTCGCCGATCGTCGCCTTTGCGCGCGCGTAGTGCAGCCGCGCCTCTTCGCCATAGCTGGCGACGGCGAGGCCCAAGGGATCGGGCGCCCCGGCGATCGCCCAAGCACGGGCGCGTTGGAACGACGCGGCCGCGCGGTCCGCGTTGCCCAAGGCCGCTTCCGCGCGGCCCAGCATGTAAGTCGCCCAGACCGCGCGCGGGCGGGACTCGGCGTCGGGCAGATCGAGGATGGCGGCGAAGCGCGTCGCGGCTTGCGCGAACGCTTCGCGGCGAAAGTCCACGGCGCCGGCGGTATAGAGTCGCGCGGCCACCGGCACGCCCGACCCGGCGGCGAAAGCAGCGTCGCCGTCCGGCGCTTGGCGCATACGCGCGATCGCGGCGATCGCCGCCGGATCGAGATCCAGCGCTTCGGCCTCCTCGCGCGCGCGATCGAACCGGGTCTGCGTCTCGCCGAAGACCGGATAGAGGTCTTCCTCGCGCGCGGCGAGGATCGGCCCGCCATCGGCACGCACGAGGCTTTCGGCTTCGGCGTAGAATCCCAAACTGACGAAGCCCTGCAGCGTCTCGCCGCGGAACGCGTAGAGACTGCTCGGAAAGCGCACGCCACAGGCTTGCGCGATGCCGAGCCCCGCGACGATCGCGCCGGCGAAACAGGCCGCCTTAGTGTTCCACACGGAATTCTCCCTCTCCGCCCGCGCAACGCATCCAGCCGATCGGCCGTTCGGCCGCTACGCGCAACACGCCTTCGCCTTCGCGCCGCAAGATCGTTCCCGATTCCCCGCGCGCGATACGGTAACCGCCGATCCCGTCCGCCAAGACGCAGCCTTGCGGTAGACGCACACGGGCGGGCAGCGGCATATCGACCGTGCCGCGATTGACCAAAGCGATGTCGGCGGGCGCGTTCGGATGCGCGCGCACGAGCGCCACGCCGATGTCGCCGCGCAACGGCGTACGCGTCACCACGTTGCGCCAAGTCGCCAAGCTCCAGGCGCGCCGATCGCCCTCGACCGGCAGGCGGAACCAAGCAATCCCCACCAGCCCGCGCGCGGGATTGCGCGTCAGACGCCGGGCGAATTCCGCGAGTTCGGCCGGATCGGCGCCGATCTCCCGCGCATACGGGGCGGGGTCGCCGAGCGGGATCTCCGCCTCGACCGAGCTCAAGGCGCCCGCCCCGGTCCAGGTCACGCGCAAGCCATAGGCCGGCAGCGCCACGCGGAACGGCACGGGACTGGCGCGCCCCATCCGCGCGACCCAATCTTCGGCGCGTTTGGCGTCGAACAGGCCGCGCCGCGGATCATCGACGGCGTGGACCTGCAAGACCGCCTCGTCGGTTTGACGCAAGACGCGCGGCAGGACCGGGCTATCGAGCCAAGCCGGCAGCGCGGTGATCGACAAGGCGCGCTCGCCGGCCAACACGGCCCGCGCCCGCCCGAGGAAAGCCGCGTAGTCCGCCAGCCGCGCGATCCCCGCATCGTGATCGATTTCCACGTCGAACCCGCCGGGCAGCGCCGCACGCCAACCCGCCAGCAAATCCCGGAAATCGCGTTCGAGTACGGCCGGGCTCCAATGGCGCAATTGCCCGTCGATCCGCACGACCAGCACGGGCCGCGCGCCTTGAGGCAATGCGCGCGGATCGAACGCGACCGGACGCAAGCGCCCGTCGCGATCCGAGTGCCCGGCGAGCACGCGCCATGTGCGGATCAAATCGTCGGCACGCGCGATCGCGTGGGCGACGCCGGGCGTCCACACGCGCTGCCAGACATAGACGTCATGCGGCAGTTCCCGCCCCGGCCCGGACGAACCCGTCAGCGCCAATGCGCAAACCACCGCGATCCGAATTCCCCACATACGGCCATCCGCCCCCGACGGCGCCCTGGAAACTCATCCATAGATTAGGACCGCGGCGGCAATGTGGCAAAGCTTTGCCACTTCCCGGGCGCGGCCGCCGCGCTACACTCCGGCGCACGATGGAAGCGATCAACCACACGATCCTGCTCGGCGGATTCCTGATCGTGGCGAGCATCCTGGCGGGGATGTTCTCCTCGCGCCTGGGTGCCCCGTTGCTGCTCGTCTTTCTGGGGCTGGGCATGCTCGCGGGCGAGGACGGGCCGGGCGGCATCGCGTTCAACGATTTCGCCCTGACCTTCCTCGTCGGCTCGGTGGCGCTGGCGCTGATCCTGTTCGACGGCGCCCTGCGCACGCCGCGCCAGGCCTTCCGCCTCGCCTTCAAGCCGGCGCTGGTCCTGGCCACGGCCGGCGTGGCGATCACCGCCACGGTCGTGGGCGGTCTCGCTTTCCTGTTGCTCGATCTTTCGCCCGTCGGCGCCTTTCTGGTCGGCGCCATCGTCGCCTCGACCGACGCGGCGGCGGTGTTCTTGCTGCTCAACATGCGCGGTGCCGAATTGAACAAGCGCGTCGCCGCGACGCTCGAAGTCGAATCGGGCCTCAACGATCCGATGGCCGTTTTCCTGACCGTCGCGTGCGTGGAGATGCTGCTCCATCCCCGGCCGCTGCTCGATTGGAGCTTCCCGCTGTTCTTCGCCCAGCAGATGGGCGGCGGCGCCTTGATCGGCGTGGCGGGCGGCTACGCGCTGTGGTGGCTGGTCAACCGCGCCGAATTGGCGGGCGGCCTCTATCCGGTGCTCACCGCGGCCTTCGCACTGGTGGTGTTCGCCGCGGCGCAGAGCCTGGAATGCTCGGGGTTCCTGGCGGTCTATCTGTGCGGCCTGGTGCTCGGCAACAAGCGCCACCGCGCGCAGGCGACGATCTTGCGCTTC
>JAMNXK010000213.1 GCA_023653245.1 Tagaea sp. | reverse complement strand
TAAACACAGTCGGTTTGGCGTTTTCCCCGTAACGAGCTTGAATTCCTCTTGCTAGATATAAAGATGTCTTTATAAGTCAGACCCAATGACCGCGACCCTCGACACCGTTTTGGATGGATTGCGCGCCGTGGCCGAGCCGACTCGGCTGCGCCTGCTGGCCTTGTGCGCCCAGGGCGAGCTGACGGTCAGCGAGCTGGTGCAGATCCTGGGGCAGAGCCAGCCGCGCGTGTCGCGGCATTTGAAGCTGCTGTGCGAGGCGGGATTGCTCGCGCGTCTGCCCGAAGGGGGCTGGGTGTTTTACCGCTTGGCCGAAGGCGGCGGGCGGGCGAACGGGCTGGTGCGCCGGCTCGCCGATTTGATTCCGCACGACGACGCGCTGCTCGCGCGCGATCGCGAGCGGCTGACGGCGGTGCGCGCGGGACGCGCCGAGCGGGCGGCGGCGTATTTCCGCGCCAACGCCGAGAATTGGGACCGCATCCGCGCGCTGCATATCGACGACGCGGAGGTCGAAAAGCGCCTGCTGACGTTGTTGCCACCGGCGCGCGTGACCGGCGAATTGCTCGACATCGGCACCGGCACCGGCCGCGTGCTCGAAGTTTTCGGCAAGCGCGGCGTGAAGGGCGTCGGCGTGGACATGTCGCTCGACATGCTGCGCGTGGCGCGCGCCAATCTCGCCAAGGCAGGGCTGGCCGAGGCGCATGTGCGCCAGGCCGACATGTATCGTCTGCCCTTCGAGCCGGGCGCGTTCGCCGCCGTGGTCTTCCATCAAGTGCTGCACTTCGCCGACGATCCGGCCGCGGCGATCGCCGAAGCCGCGCGCGTGCTCGCACCCGGCGGCCGTCTGGTCGCGGTCGATTTCGCGCCGCACGAATTGGACGAGCTTCGCGCGCGCCACGCCCATCGCCGTTTGGGGTTCGCCGATTCGGAAATGCGCGCCTGGTTGCGCGCCGCCAAGCTGGCCCCGGCCGAGCCGATCGCCTTGCCGGGAAAACCGCTCACCGTCTGTCTCTGGGCCGCCGACCGGCCGAACGCCTGAGGAAAACGCCATGCAACGCCTATTCGGATCGACGCCCGCCCACCCGCTCAAGATCTCGTTCGAGTTCTTCCCGCCCAAGAACGAGGAGATGGAGAAGACCCTGTGGGCCTCGGTCGAGCGCCTGGCGCCCTTGGCGCCGCGCTTCGTGTCGGTGACCTACGGGGCCGGCGGCACGACGCGCGAGCGCACGCACGCGACGGTCAAGCGCCTGGCGCAGGAAACCAAGCTCAAGCCCGCGGCGCATCTGACTTGCGTGGCCGCGACGCGCGCCGAGATCGACGACGTGGTGCGCGGCTATTGGGACGCCGGCGTGCGGCACATTGTGGCTCTTCGAGGGGACCCGCCGGCGGGGGCGGCGAAGTACCAGCCCCATCCGGGCGGCTACGCCTACGCCAACGAACTGATCGCCGGGATCAAGAAGATCGGCGATTTCGAAGTCTCGGTCGGCGCCTATCCCGAATCCCATCCGGACTCGCCCGATCCGGAGAAGGACATCGACTACCTCAAAGCCAAGCTCGACGCCGGTGCGACGCGCGCGATCACGCAGTATTTCTTCGACGCCGAGGTTTTCCTGCGCTATCGCGACCGGCTCGCCGCGCGCGGCATCGCGGCGGAGGTCGTGCCGGGCATTCTGCCGGTGACCAATTTCGCGCAAGTCGTGAAGTTCTCCAAGATGTGCGGCGCGTCCGTGCCCGCCTGGCTCGCGCATTTGTTCGACGGCCTCGACGGCGATCCCGACACGCGCCGCCTGGTCGCCGCGATGGTCGCCGCCGAGCAATGCCGCCGGCTGCAGGAGCACGGCGTGAATTCCTTTCACTTCTACACGCTCAACCGCGCCGACCTCGCCTACTCGATCTGCCATATTCTCGGCCTGCGCCCGGCCAAGGAAGCTTGAACATGACCCGCGCCGAAAAAGCCGCCCAATTCCGCAAACTCGCGGGCGAACGCATCCTGGTGAAGGACGGGCCCTACGGCTCGATGATCCAAAGCTACAAGCTCGACGAGGCGGGCTATCGCAACGGCCGCACGTTCAATATGGATCAGAAGGGCAACAACGACCTTTTGAACCTCACCCGCCCCGACATCGTGGGCGAGATCTGCCAAGCCTATATCGACGCGGGCGCCGATCTGCTGGCGACCAACTCGTTCAACGCCAACCGCATCAGCCTGGCCGACTACGGCATTCAATCGATGGCGCGCGAGATCGCGATGGCCTCGGCGCGCGTGATCCGCGAGCGCTGCGACGCGGCCACGGCCAAGAACCCGGCCAAGCCGCGTTTCGTCGTGGGCGCGCTCGGGCCGACCAACAAGACGCTGTCGATCAGCCCCGACGTGAACAATCCCGGCTATCGCGCGGTGTCGTTCGACGAGATGCGCGACACCTATCGCGAGCAGATCGACGGGCTGCTCGACGGCGGCGTCGATTTCGTCGTGGTCGAAACGGTGTTCGACAGCCTGAACGCCAAAGCCGCCCTTGTGGCGTGCTCGGAAGCGGGCGAAGCGCGCGGCGAGGAGATCCCGGTGATGTGCTCCTTCACGCTGACCGACATGGCCGGGCGCAATCTCTCGGGTCAGACGGTCGAGGCGTTCTGGAATTCGGTGCGCCACGCCAAGCCGCTGACCATGGGCATGAATTGCTCGTTCGGCGCGACCGAGCTGCATCCTTACGTGGGCGACATCCAAGGCCGCGCCGACACGCTCGTATGCGTCTATCCCAATGCCGGCCTGCCCAACGACATGGGCGCGTACGACGAGCCGCCGGAAATGACCGGGCGCCTCGTGGGCGTGTGGGCGCGCAACGGCTGGATCAACGTGGTCGGCGGGTGCTGCGGCACCACGCCCGGCCATATCGAAGCGATCGCGAAGGCGGTCGCCGGCGTCACCCCACGGCAAATCCCCAAACTGGGCGCGCGGTTGCGCCTGGCCGGCATGGAAGCGGCGAGCTTTTGATCATGACCCAGCAAGTCGCGACCTTCGTCAATGTCGGCGAGCGGACCAACGTCACCGGGTCCGCCGCGTTCAAGAAACTCATCCTGTCGGGCGACTACGCCAAGGCGGTCGAGGTCGCGCGCCAGCAGGTCGAAGCGGGCGCGCAGATCATCGACGTGAACATGGACGAGGGGCTGCTCGACGCCGAAAAGGCGATGGAGACGTTCCTCAAGCTCATCGCCGCCGAGCCCGACATCACCCGCGTGCCGGTGATGATCGACAGCTCCAAATGGTCGGTGATCGAAGCCGGCCTCAAATGCGTCGCGGGCAAGCCGATCGTCAACTCGATCTCGCTGAAGGAAGGCGAGGGGCCGTTCCTGGAGCACGCCAAGAAGGTCCGGCGCTACGGGGCCGCCGTCGTCGTCATGGCCTTCGACGAGAAGGGCCAGGCCGACACCGCCCGGCGCAAGGTCGAGATCTGCGAGCGCGCCTACAAGATCCTCACCGAAAAGGCCGGCTTCCCGGCCGAGGACATCATCTTCGATCCCAACATCTTCGCGGTCGCGACGGGCATCGAAGAGCACGACAATTACGGCGTGGATTTCATCGAAGCGACGAAGGAGATCAAGCGCCGCTGCCCGCACGTGCATATCTCGGGCGGCGTGTCGAACCTGTCCTTCAGCTTCCGCGGCAACGAGCCCGTGCGCCGCGCGATGCATTCGGTGTTCCTCTATCACGCCATCAAGGCCGGCATGGATATGGGCATCGTCAACGCGGGCCAGCTCGACGTCTACGACGCGATCCCCGCCGAGCTGCGCGAGGTCTGCGAGGACGTGATCCTCAATCGCCGCAAGGATTCGACCGAGCGCTTGCTGGCTCTCGCACCCAAATACAAGAAGACCGGCGACGCGCCCGACGCGGCCGAACTCGAATGGCGCACTTGGCCGGTGATCAAGCGCCTCGAGCACGCGCTGGTCAAAGGCATGGACCAATACGTGGTCGAGGACACCGAAGAAGCGCGCCTCGCCGCCGCGCGGCCGATCGAGGTGATCGAGGGCCCGTTGATGGACGGCATGAACGTGGTCGGCGATCTGTTCGGGGCGGGCAAGATGTTCCTGCCGCAAGTGGTGAAATCCGCTCGCGTGATGAAGAAGGCGGTCGCGCATCTCATTCCCTACATCGAAGCCGAGAAGACCGCCGAGTCCAAGGCCAAGGGCAAGATCGTCATGGCGACGGTCAAAGGCGACGTGCACGACATCGGCAAGAACATCGTCGGCGTCGTGCTCCAGTGCAACAATTACGAGGTCGTCGATCTGGGCGTCATGGTGCCCGTGCAGGACATCCTGAAGGCCGCCAACGAGAACAAGGCCGACATCATCGGATTGTCGGGCCTGATCACGCCCTCGCTCGACGAGATGGTCACGGTGGCCGAAGAGATGAAGCGCGCGGGCATGAAAATCCCGCTGCTGATCGGCGGCGCCACGACCTCGAAGACCCACACGGCGTTGCGCATCGCGCCGCGCTACGACGGGCCGACGGTGCACGTGCTCGACGCCTCGCGCGCGGTGGGCGTGTGCTCGACGCTGTTGTCGGACACCCAAGCCGGCGCCTTCAACGAGGCCGTGCGCGTGGAATACGAGAAGATCCGCGTCGACCGCGCGAGCGGGGCCAAGGACAATCTCGTGCCGCTCGCCGAAGCGCGCGCCAACGGCCTGAAGATCGACTGGGCCAAGTACGAAACGCCCAAGCCGAAATTCCTGGGCGCCAA
The DNA here is from genome assembly GCA_023653245.1 of Tagaea sp. Next base: position 396 of record JAMNXK010000213.1, on the reverse strand, counting down.
GGCGTTCGAGGATTATCCGCTGGGCGAGCTGGTCGAGCGCATCGACTGGACGCCGTTCTTCCGCGCTTGGGAACTCGCCGGCACGTATCCCGCGATCCTCCAGGACGCGAAAGTGGGCGAGTCCGCGCGCCATCTTTTCGACGACGCCAAGCGCATGCTCGACAAGATCGTGAAGGAGAAATGGCTCGTCGCCAAGGCGGCGGTCGGCTTCTGGCCGTGCCGGCGCATCGGCGACGACGTGGCGATCTACGCCGACGAGGACCGGACCGAAGAGGTCTCGCGGCTCTATTTCCTGCGCCAGCAGATCGGCAAGCGCGCCGACCGGCCGAATATGTGCCTCGCGGATTTCGTCTCGCCCGACGCCGACTATATCGGCGGCTTCGCGGTCACGGCGGG
>JAMNXK010000212.1 GCA_023653245.1 Tagaea sp. | reverse complement strand
GGTCGTGACGCCGAGCTCGGCGTAAGGCGGGGCGGGGGTCATCGTCCGGGTGCCTCATCCTGAGCCCGTCGAAGGATGAGGCCGCAGGATGTTGCCGCCTCATGGTTCGACGGGCTCACCATGAGGCGAGGGCATGGAGCGCTCACGCGCAGACCCCGTGCAGGAACCAGCGCAAACTCCCGGCGGCCCCTTCGCGATAGACCCAGTAGCGCCGCCCGTCGCCGTCCTCGACGGCGAAATAATCGCGCGCGTGGCCGGCCCCGCGCCACCATTCGCCTTCGATGCGCTCGGGCCCGCGCGCTTGGGCGATGTCGTGCACGCGCTTGCGCCAGCGAAAGCGGCGCGGGGCCCCGTCGGGCAATTCGGCCAAGGCTTCGATGGGCTCGGGATGCGCGAGCAGACGCAAGGGCCGCGCGCCGCCGGGCGAAGCGGCACCCCGCAAGGCGTCCGGCACGGCGGCGAGGGCGGGGATGCGCGCTTGCGCGCGCTCGGGCAGATGGCTCTCGCGCGCCACCAGGCGCACGACCGAGGCGGCCCCCAAACGGTTGACGAGGCGATCGACCAGCGGCGCGAGATCTTCGGGGCGCAAGCCCTCGACATCGCCGTCGGGCAAGGCGAGCGCGCTTTGTCGCGCGGTCCAAGGCTCGGCGATCTCGGCGTCGAGCAGGCAGGTATCGATCCCGAAACCGGGATCGAGCTTGGGCAGGTGCTCGGCGAACAAGCGCACGAGCCGGCCGGGATCGCGCATCGGATGGCTGGTGCCCAGCGCCAGGCGCGTGGCCGTGCCGTCCGCGCGCACGCAGACCAGGGCCGCGCGGCGCAAGCCCAGCGCGCCGGCTTCGAGCGCCGCGCACAGCTGCGCCGCCAGCAGCCCGGCCGCGCGCGCGATATCCTCGGGCGCCGAGATCGGCTCGGCGAAGTCCAGGCGCGCGCGCAAGGCGGGCGGCGGCAGATCGGGATCGAGCGGCTCGGCCGCTTCGCCGAAAGCCTGGCGCAGGCGCAAGATCGGCTCGGGCCCGAAGCGCGAAGCGAGCCCGCGCCGGGAATCGTCCGCGCGCGCCAGCGCGTCGAGATCGGCGATGCGCCGCAAGCCGAGCCGGTCGAACGAAGCGAGCGTCGAGGGGGCGAGGCGCAAGGCCGCCGGCGGATACGCGGCGAGGATGGTCCGGGTTTCGCCCGCAGGAATGCGCGTGGCGGGCGCGGGCCCGAAGCGCGACGCGGCCCAAGCCGCCCCGATCGTGTCGGCGATCCCGGCGCGCGCGGTCAGGCCAAGCCGGGCGAATTCGCGCAAGATCGTGGCGAGCCAAGCGTCTTCGCCGCCGAACAGATGCGAAGCCCCCGAGGCGTCGAGCAGCAGCCCCGCCGCGTCGCGCGCGATCGCGGGCGACCAGCGCTGCGCCCACAGCGCCAGGGATTCGAGGGCGGCCGCGTCGCCCGCGCCGTCATGCGCGCTCGCGATCAGGCCGGGCATGCGCGCGCGCGCTTCGGCGAGGCCGAGCCCGGGAACAAGGCCCGCGCACCGCGCCGCGTCGTCGAGGGCCGCCAAGCGCAGCGTGCCGCCGCCGGCTTCGAAGGTGACGCGCGGCGCGGCGCGCGCCGCCCCCTCAGCCCGCCTTGCGGCGCGATCGGTCGACAGCGTGGGCAGGAAGATCGCGATGATGCGCTTCATCGGCGGCGAGGCTCCAGCCGGTCGGTGCGGCGTCGATCGTCCAGGCGCGGGGGCTGCCGCCTTGGACGCGCGCGAGTTCGGCGCGCCAGCGCGGGGTTTCGCCGGCGTTGGGCAGACTCTCGATTCGCCAGCGCGTGCGCGCGGCACTGGGCAGTGCGAGTTCGCCGGGCGGGCGGAGCAACAGCCCGGTCGTGCCGCCGAGTTCGGCGGCGAGTTGCAAGCGGCGGGTTTGGGTGAGATCGACATCGTCGATCTCGGCCACGACGGCCGCCAGCGCCCGGCAGCGCAACGCTTCCTCGAAAGCCCAGAGCGCGTCCACGCGTTTGGGCGCGTCGACCAGCAGCAGCCGCGACGCGTCGAGCCCGAACGCGGCGAGGCCCGCCTGGGTGAGGTTCGGCCGGCGCGCGATCCACAAGACCGGGCCGCTTTTGCCCGGATCGGCGGCACAGCGCGCCAGCAAAGCCGCGGCGAACCCGCTGGCCGCGCCGTCGCGCGCCGGGCCGTCGATATCGGCGCCGACGACCTCGTGCAGGCTGCCGCGCGCCAAGCCGCCGCCGGGCAGATGCGCGTCGATCGCCGCCAGACCAAGGGCAATGGCGCCCGCACCCGCTCCGGACCGGGCCTCGAAACTCGCCAGCCGGGCCTTCAGCTCCTGCACCGTGGTCGAGGCGAGGCGGCGTGCGCGCGACGGCATATTCATGTAATGTTTCCCCAGGAGCGGATTGCGCAGCGTGCCGAACGCCGGTTGATGGCGGGCCAGGCCAACCGGGGGCGGTAGGGTGGGGATGGTTTTGATGGCGGCGGCAATGGGGCTCGGTGACAGGTTCATCTTCCGCTCCTCTGAGATAGTTCGCTCTTCGTCTATATTCGAGTTTTGTTCTATTCCGTGAGGCGGCGCGCGTCAACAGGAATTGCGGCACTCGATGAATTACCAAGTCTAATCGTATTACGGCTTGCAAAATGCGACGACGCGTCTATACTCGCCTGCGACTCACGGAAACGTCTCAGCCATGACCCCGCAAATGACCAACGCGCCTCGCAAGTCTCAGACCCGCGCCAAGAAGGCGCCGGCATCCAATGCCGAGCTGCCGCCGATCGGCGATGTGCTCAAGTCGATGAAGGACATCCTGCGCGAGGACGGTCTGCTGCCCAATCCGAATTGGCACTGACGCCTTCGCGCGCCTTTCATCGACAAAACGGCCGCCGTCGCGCGGCCGTTTTTCGTTGGGGGGCGCTCCTCGCGCATCAAGTAAAGCCCATTTGCAGGAACATCGACCAGTGTGGTTTCGTCCATGCCGCCACGCCCCGCGCGCAAACCCGTCGCACGCTTGCGACACAGACGATTCCAGGCTTATTGTCTCTGCCATGGGCGCCTTGGAGTCCGCATTCGATCGCGACGACGCGAAGGCTCGGTTGGACGAGCTGGTTCTTTACACGTGCGAGCGCGTCGAGCGGCCGGCCGATTTGGGGGCTGTCAAACTCCAAAAGGTTTTTTGGTTCTCGGATACAGCGCTGTATGCCAAGCGCCGCCGTGCTTTGACCGACGCTCGATACGTCAAGGGCCCACACGGTCCGATGTCGCCCGACGTCGAGAAATCCATTAAGCGCCTGAAGGAAGCGGGGCGACTCGTCGAACGTGCAGGCACGGGCCGTTCGGAGGCGCGCCGCCAGTTTTTTGCCGTGACGCCAGCCGACGTATCGAAGTTTTCGGGCGACGAAATCAGTGTGCTCGACGCGCATATAGACGCAATTACAAGGGATTTTACCGCCGCCGAAATCAGCGATGCGACCCATGATCGGGTATGGAAAGCCGCGAAACCGGGCGAGCGCCTTCCGCTGTGGACGATCTACGCCGCTGAGCCGATTCCGCCTAGCGCCTCCGATATCGAATGGGCTGAAGCGGTCGTTACCCAAGACGACCTGGACTGGTCCGAGGCTGAATTCGCACGGAAAAAATAGTCATGGAGTATTGGATTTCCTTGAGTCCGAAAGCAGGCGAGGAAAAAGCCAAATGCATCCAAGGAAACCCACGGCTGGCAGACGCATTCGATGCGCTGGAGTACTTGCTCCGCCGGGACCCAACGCAAGGCGTTTGCATATCCGACAAACTCGGCGGAGTGTTTGAGATTATCAGTTCGGATGCCGGAGTGCCGGACATGCCTATTGCGAAAATGCTCTACAGGTACAATTCGAAAGGCGTCGCGGTGATGCACGTAAAGTGCTGAGAAGGTTTGGCGTCCCCGATCTCCGCGCATCACTTATTCGTTGCCTTTTTTCTTCTGAATCTGGCGTGTTTCTCGGCCGCGCCAACAGCCGTCGCGCGGCCGTTTTTCGTTGGGGGTGGACGCGCCTGGCGGCGCGCCGTTCGTTTTCGAGATTCCCGCGCCTCGCTTCGCTCGCGCGAGAATGACAATGAGGGGCAACGTGCGCGGCGCGCCCTACAGCCCCTTCGCGGGCACCGAGACGATCTGGGTTTCGTTGACATCGCCAAGGCCGGCGCGGACCAGGCGCTCGTAGGCATCGAGCGCGGTCTCGCCCAGCCGTGCGGCGATCCCGAGTTCGCGCGCCAGCGCCACGCCGTAGGCGGCGTCCTTGCGGCGCAAGCGGCCGGTGAACAGCACCTCGCGCGCGTGATCGTCGGCGACGATACGGCCCGCCGCGCGCACGGTTTGCGGGCTCGCGGCTTGGCCCTTGGCGAGCATCGCGGCGAATTGGGCAAGATCGAGCCCGGCGGCTTGCGCCAGCGCCATGCCTTCGCCGACGGCGGCGATCTGCACCGCGCCCATCAGATTGATGAGAAGCTTGTAGACCGTGCCCGCGCCGACGGGGCCGAAATGTGCGATCTCGGTCGCGATCGGGGCGAGCAGGGGCCGCGCGGCATCGACATCGTCTTTGTCGGCGCCGACGAACAGCGTGAGCTTGCCCGCGGCGGCCGCGTCGGGCAGGCCGGTCACCGGGCTGTCGATATAGCGCAAGCCCCGCGCTCGCGCTTGGGCCGCCAGTTCGAGAACGCGCGCGCGCGACAGCGTCGAGCACTCGACGACGAAGGCGCCTTTGGGCAAAGCGGGCAGGGCGGATTCCCACACCGCGCGCGAGGCGTCGTCGTCGGCGAGCATGGCGAAAGCCGCGTCGCAGCCTTGCGCGGCTTCGGCGGGCGAGGCGAAGGTCCCGGGTTTCGCCGTGCGATTCCAGGTGCGAACTTCGTGGCCCGCCCCGGCAAGGCGTGCCGCCATGCCCGCGCCCATGCGGCCCAAACCGAAGAACGCGATACGCGCCATCAGCCGGTCTGGCCGAGGCCGTGCGCGCGGGCGAGATAGCCGCCGAGCACGGCCTGCTCGGCGAGCGACAGATGCAAACCCGTCTTGCTGCGCCGGAACAGCACGTCGTTGGCCGTACGCGCCCATTCCTCGCGGACCATCAGATCGACCTCGGCCCCATAGAGACCGGCGCCGAAATGCGGCCCCAGATCCTCGATCGTG
>JAMNXK010000211.1 GCA_023653245.1 Tagaea sp. | reverse complement strand
GACGCCGAAGCGACGGCGATCATGAACGATCTCTATCGCGGCCAGGAGGTCGACGAAGAACGCCTGAAGCGCATCGTGGCGCTGTTCCGGCTCGATTTCGCCGATCCCAGCGCGATGCGCGCGGATATCGCCGGGCGGCCGGTCTATCTGGGACTGGCGATGGACCAGGACAAGCGCATCCGCCTCAAGCCCCAAAACCTGCTCGTGAACCTGCCGCTGGCCGCGCGCGCCTGAACGCGCGCGCCTATGCGTGGCACCGCTCGCGTTCCATGAACGCGATCAGGCCGGTTGTCGCGTCTTCCGCGAAACGTTCCTTCGTCACGTCGAGTTCCACGATCCGGTCCCATCGGAACGTCCGGAACCCGGCGCGCAGCTCGCACCAGCCCGAAACCATCCACCCGTCCGGCAGATCCCACATCACGAGCGGACGCACGCGCCGGCGCGTCGCCGCCGCCGAGCCGGCCTTGTAGACGATCTCGACCACGCGCTGGCGCCGGATCGCTTGGCGCAGCGCCTCGCCCGCGCGCGACGCCGGGCGCTTGGGCTGCAGATTGTAGAACGGGGCGCCGGCGAGCTTGCGCTCCTCGGGCTTGGGCAGGCCGGCTTGGATCGCCGCCCGCACCTCGCGCGCGGCGGCCGCCAAGACAGCGTCGCCCGTGCGTTCCACGTAGGACAAGCCGATGGCGAGCGCGTCGATCTGGTCGTGCGTGAACGTCACGTTCGGCAGATCGAACCCCGGCCGCAGCAGGTAACCGACGCCCGCCGCGCCTTCGATCGGCAGGCCCGACGCTTGAAGATGCGCGATGTCGCGATAGATCGTGCTGACGCCGACTTCGAGCGCGGCGGCCAGATCGAAGGCGCGGCTGACGCGCCGGCTGCGCATCTCGTTCACCAGTCTGAACAGCCGTTCCGCGCGTCGCATCGAACCTCCCGGGCGCCGAACGAAGCGGCTCGCCAAATCCGTCCCCCAAGATGGGGAGCGCGCATCCCGGCGGCAAGGCGGGTCAGTCCGCCGCCGTCGCTTCGATTTCGAACATCAGCGACGGCAGCGCCAGCCGGCTCACGCCCAGCAGCGTCATCGGCGGGGCGGCGCCCGCCGCGCCGAATCGGGCGCCGAGAAGGTCGAAGTTCCGCAAGGCCGCGTCCACATCGGTGGTGAAGACGCCCAGCCGCACGACATCGGCCAAGCCCATTCCGCCGGCGCGCAAGACGGCCTCGAGATTGTCCAGCGCCAGCGCGATCTGGCCACGCATGTCGTCCGGAAATTGCGGCGCGCCGTCGGCATCGACAGCCGTCTGGCCTGCGCAGACCAGGCGCCGCTTCTCGCCGACGAGGAGTTCGGCTTGGTTGTAACCGAGCTTCAGCGACCAAGGCCAAGGGTTGACCGGCGTTCTCTTCATTTGGCGCGTCCTTTCGAAATTCGAGGGCGCCGATGTAGCGCGGCCCTCCTCTCAACGTCTTGAGAGGAGGGTTTCGCGCCCGCGCCGGACCCGACGCGGGCCCGCGTCGCAAGCGAGTTCCCATTTTCCGGGACTTTCACTATTTCACAGTTAACCCGGCGGATAATTAAGCCTTTGCATAAGAATGAAAAACTGAGAAATATGAATGTTTTCTGGCACCCGATGCTGCGGTGCAATATCGCCCAGTGCCCGATTTTGCCCCCCCACTAACCATCTGTTCAAAAACAATAAAATAAGGCTGGACAAGGAAACTGGGGGGTTTGCGCCCTTTAACACCCCATATCTTGTTGAACCTCCTACATATTGTGGGTCTCGATCAACAGCCCTCAAAATCCTGTTGCGGCCGAATCCCGCCTTTGGTCAACATTTGGTAACGAGCTTCGCCCCCAACCACGACATCTAGTGAGACGGGATCAACCCGCAACACCGGGATGGGGGATGAGTCGGCGAAGACGGGGGTGGATCTTGCGCGTTGTCCGGGGACGGCGCACGCAGGATCGCTCGGGACGCAACGAGACGACGATTCGGCCATCAGGGGCCGCGACGTCGAAGAAGAACCGGTTGGAGGCTGGAATGCGGATCGAACGGCGCTTTACGCAGGACGGGGCTGACGCCTACGCCGGCATCGAATTCACGACGACCGACAGCGTGATCAAGAATCCCGACGGTTCGGTCGTCTTCCAGGCCAAGGACATCGAGGTTCCGGCCGGCTGGTCGCAGGTCGCGTGCGACGTGCTGGCGCAGAAGTATTTCCGCAAGCGCGGCCTGCCCGCGGCGTTGAAGAGCGTCGAAGAGAACGACGTGCCGTCGTGGCTGTGGCGCAAGAAGGCGGACGACGCCATCCTGGCCAAGCTGCCGGAGAAAGAGCGCATCGTCGGCGAGAAATCCGCCAAGCAGGTCTTCGATCGCCTGGCCGGCACCTGGGCCTATTGGGGCTGGAAGGGCGGCTATTTCGATTCGGAAAGCGACGCGCGCGCCTATTTCGACGAGATGCGCTACATGCTCGCCGCCCAGATCGCGGCCCCCAATTCGCCGCAATGGTTCAACACCGGCCTGCATTGGGCCTATGGCATCGACGGCCCCGGCCAGGGCCATTTCTACGTCGATTTCCGCACCGGCAAGCTGACGCCCTCGGCCTCGGCCTACGAGCATCCGCAGCCCCACGCCTGCTTCATCCAGTCGGTCGCCGACGATCTGGTCAACGAAGGCGGGATCATGGACCTTTGGGTGCGCGAGGCGCGCCTGTTCAAGTACGGCTCGGGCACGGGTTCGAACTTCTCCAAGCTGCGCGGCGAGAGCGAGAAGCTGTCGGGCGGCGGCAAGTCGTCGGGCTTGATGAGCTTCCTCAAGATCGGCGACCGTGCGGCGGGTGCGATCAAGTCGGGCGGCACCACGCGCCGCGCCGCCAAGATGGTCACCGTCGATATCGACCATCCGGATATCGAGAGCTACATCGATTGGAAGGTCGTCGAGGAGCAGAAGGTCGCGGCGCTGGTCGCGGGCTCGCGCCTGTGCGCCAAGCACCTCAACGAAATCATGGTCGCGTGCGACCGCCCCGCGGGCGAGGCCGGCTTCGATCCGAAGAAGAACGCCGCCTTGCGCAACGCCATCAAGGCCGCCCGCAAGGTCCTGATCCCCGAGAACTACATCCAGCGCGTCATCCAATTCGCCAAGCAGGGCTTCGATCGGATCGACTTCAAGACCTACGACACCGATTGGGATTCGGACGCGTATCTGACCGTCTCGGGCCAGAACTCGAACAATTCCGTGCGCGTCACGAACGCGTTCCTGCAGGCCGTGCTCGACAACGGCAAGTGGGAGCTCACGCGCCGCACCGACGGCAAGCTGCACAAGACCGTGGACGCCAAGGAGCTGTGGGACAAGATCGGCGAAGCCGCTTGGGCCTCGGCCGATCCGGGGCTGCAATACGACACGACGATCAACGAGTGGCACACCTGCCCGGAATCGGGGCGCATCAACGCCTCGAACCCGTGCTCGGAATACATGTTCCTCGACGACACGGCGTGCAACCTCGCTTCGGTCAACCTGCTGGCCTTGCGCCGTCCGGACGGCTCGTTCGATTCGCCGGCCTTCGAGCACGCCTGCCGCCTGTGGACGGTGACGCTCGAAATCTCGGTGCTGATGGCGCAATTCCCGTCCAAGCGCATCGCCGAGCTCTCCTACGAGTACCGCACGCTGGGCCTGGGCTTCGCCAATATCGGCGGCCTGTTGATGTCGATGGGCCTCGGCTACGATTCCGACGAAGGCCGCGCGATCTCCGGCGCCATCTCGGCGATCATGACCGGCGTGAGCTACGCGACCTCGGCCGAAATGGCGTCCGAGCTCGGGCCCTTCCCCGGCTTCGAGCCCAACCGCGAGCACATGCTGCGCGTGATCCGCAACCATCGCCGCGCGGCCTACGGCGAAGCGACGGGCTACGAAGGGCTGACGATCGCCCCCGTCCCGCTGCCGGCCAAGGAATGCCCCGATCAACGCCTGATCGAGGCCGCCAAGAAGGCGTGGGACGACGCGCTCGAACTGGGTGTGGCGCACGGCTATCGCAACGCCCAAGCCACCGTGATCGCGCCCACCGGCACGATCGGCCTGGTGATGGATTGCGACACGACCGGCATCGAGCCCGATTTCGCGCTGGTGAAGTTCAAGAAGCTGGCCGGCGGCGGCTACTTCAAGATCATCAATCGCGTCGTGCCGGCGGGTCTCAAGACCCTCGGCTACACGCAAAGCCAGATCGACGACATCATCGCCTACGCGGTCGGTCACGGCACGCTCAAGGGCTCCAACGCCATCAGCCACGAAGCGCTGAAGGCCAAGGGCTTCGGCCAAGCGCAGCTCGACGCGCTCGAAGCCGCGTTGAAGTCGGCCTTCGACGTGAAGTTCGCGTTCAACAAGTGGACGCTGGGCGAAGAGTTCTGCTTGAAGACCCTGAAGCTGACCAAAGAACAGCTCGACGATCCGGCGTTCGACATGCTGACCGCGCTCGGCTTCGCCAAGGGCGAGATCGACGCCGCCAACACCTGGTGCTCGGGCTCGATGATGCTCGAAGGGGCGCCGCATCTGAAGGTCGAGCATCTGCCGGTCTTCGATTGCGCCAATCCCTGCGGGCGTCTGGGCAAGCGCTATCTGTCGGTCGAAAGCCATATCCGCATGATGGCCGCGGCCCAGCCCTTCATCTCGGGGGCGATCTCCAAGACCATCAACATGCCCAACGCCGCGACGGTCGAGGATTGCAAGGACGCCTATCTGCTGTCCTGGCGCCTGTGCTTGAAGGCCAACGCGCTCTATCGCGACGGCTCGAAGCTCTCGCAGCCGCTCGCCTCGATCGTGGGCGAGGATATCGACCTGCACGAGGAGGTCGAGGCGATCGCGGCCGCGCCTGCGACGGTCAAGGTCGAGCGCATCGTCGAACGCATCGTCGAGCGCGTGGCCGCCGCCTCGCGCCAGCGCCTGCCCAACCGGCGCAAGGGCTATACGCAAAAGGCGATGGTCGGCGGGCACAAGGTTTACTTGCGCACCGGCGAGTACGAGACCGGCCAGATCGGCGAGCTGTTCATCGACATGCACAAGGAGGGTGCCGCCTTCCGCAGCTTGATGAACAATTTCGCCATCGCCGTGTCGATCGGCCTGCAATACGGCGTGCCGCTGGAGGAGTACGTGGAGGCCTTCACCTT
>JAMNXK010000210.1 GCA_023653245.1 Tagaea sp. | reverse complement strand
GAGAAGCCGCATTGGGCGACGGTGACCACGCGCATCATGACCAACCCCTCGGCGCGCTCGGCGGCGATCCTGTCGGGCGACGTGCAGATCATCGATCAGGTCCAGACGGCCGATCTGCCGCGCATGCGCCAGAACCAGAACGTGCGCCTCGAGAGCGTCACGTCCAACCGCGTCATCTATCTGCATATCGACCACAATCGCGACGTGACCCCGCATTTGTTCGACAAGGCCACGGGCGCGCCCTTGGCCGCGAATCCGCTCAAGGACAGGCGCGTGCGCGAGGCGCTGTCGCGCGCGATCAACCGCGAGGGCATCGCCCGGCAGATCTTCGACGGCCAGGCCATTCCGGCCGGCGGATTGCTGCCCGACGGCATGTATGGCGTGTCGCCCAATCTCAAGCCCGATCCGTTCGATCTGCCCGGCGCCCAGCGTCTGCTGCGCGAAGCGGGCTTCCCCAACGGGTTCCGCCTGACCATCCACGGTCCCAACGACCGTTACCCCGAGGACGACAAGGTCCTGCAGGCGATCGGGCCGATGTTCACCCGCGCGGGCCTCGACACCAGCGTCCAGACCTTGCCGTGGGCGACTTACGTCGCCCAAGCCGGCAATCCCAACTTCGCCTTCTCGGTGATGCTGGTGGGCTGGGGCTCGGACACCGGCGAGACGTCCTCGCCGTTGCGCGCGCTGCTCGCCACGCCCAACCGCGATCTCGGCTACGGCGCTTCCAACCGCGGGCGTTACTCGAATCCGGCGATGGACGCGCTGCTGACCCGCGCGCTGCAAACCGTCGATCCGGCGGCGCGCGAGAAGCTGCTGTTCGAAGCCTCCGAGATCGCGATGCGCGATTACGGGCTCATCCCGCTTTACTACCAGGTGAACCTGTGGGCGATGCGCTCGAACCTGCAATACCAGGCGCGCACGGACGAGTATACGCTCGCCCAATTCGTCCGCCCGCGTTGAACGGGAACGGGGGCCGGCGCTTCGTCCCGGCCCCCTCGGTTCACCCATGACGGTTTTCATCATCCGGCGATTGATGCAAAGCGGCCTCGTGCTGCTGCTGATGTCGTTGATCGTGTTCTTCGGCGTGTTCGCGATCGGCGATCCGATCGAGATCTTCATCGCCGCCGACGCCGACCAGGCCGAGCGCGAGCGCGCCATCGTCGCGCTGGGCCTCGACAAGCCGATTTGGCAGCAATATTTCGTCTTCGTCGGGAACGCGCTGTCGGGCGATATGGGCCGCAGCTTCGTGTTCAACATCCCGTCGATCGACCTGATCTTGCAGCGCATGCCCGCCACGCTCGAGCTCGCCATCGTCGCGGTGTCGATGTCGGTGCTGATCGGCGTGCCGCTGGGGATGTACGCGGGCTACCGGCCCGACAGCGTGGGCGCCAAGACGATCATGGCCGGCTCGATCTTCGGCTTCTCGCTGCCGACCTTCTGGGTCGGGCTGATGCTGATCCTGATCTTCGCGGTCGAGCTCGGCTGGCTGCCCTCGACGGGGCGCGGCGAGCTCGGCACGTTCCTGGGCATCCAGTCGAGCCTGTTCACCTGGAACGGCGTCACGCATCTGTTCTTGCCGGCGCTGAATCTCGCGCTGTTCAACATCTCGCTGGTCATCCGGCTGACGCGCGCGGGCATGCGCGAGAATCTGCCGATGGACTACGTGAAGTTCGCGCGCGCCAAGGGCCTGTCGCAGCGCCGCGTGGTGCTGGTGCACGTGCTCAAGAACATCCTGATCCCGATCGTGACGGTCGTGGGGCTGGAGATCGGCCAGGTCATCGCCTTCGCCGTGGTGACCGAGACGATCTTCGCCTGGCCGGGCATGGGCAAGCTGATCATCGACAGCATCAACAATCTCGACCGGCCGGTGATCGTGGCCTATCTGCTGATCATCGTGATCATGTTCATCGTGATCAATCTGATCGTCGATATCCTCTATTCGATCCTCGATCCGCGCGTGCGGCTCGGGGATATGGGGAAGTGACATGACCGACGCCGCGATGCCGGCCCTCCCGCCCAAGATCGAAACGCCGTTCCGGCGCTTCGCCGCCGATTTCTGCGAAAGCAAGATCGCGGTCGGCGGGCTGGTCGTGTTCGCGGTCGTGTTCGCCGCCGCGATGCTGTGCGCGTGGATCTCGCCGCAGAACCCCTACGATTTGCGCCAGCTCGACATCATGGACGGCAAGCTGAAGCCGGGCGAAATCTCGAGCACGGGGCTTCAGTTCTGGCTCGGCTCGGACAGTCAGGGCCGCGACATGGTCTCGGCCATTCTCTACGGCCTGCGGACCTCGTTCCTGGTCGCGGTCACCTCCGGCGTGATCGCGGCGGCGGTGGGCACGACGGTCGGGCTGATCGCGGCCTATTACGGCGGCCGGGTCGACACGATCCTGATGCGCGCGGTCGACATCAAGCTGTCCTTTCCGGCGATCCTGATCGCGCTCATCCTGCTGGCCGTGCTGGGCCAAGGCGCCGACAAGATCGTGCTGGCGCTGGTCATCATCCAATGGGCGTATTACGCGCGCACGGTGCGCGCCTCCGCGCTGGTCGAGCGGCGCAAGGAATATGTCGAGGCGGCGCATTGTCTGGCGCTGCCCAAGACCCGCATCCTGTTCCGCCACATCCTGCCCAACGTGCTGCCGCCTTTGATCGTGGTCGGCACGATCCAGATCGCCAATTCGATCGCGCTGGAGGCGACGCTGTCGTTCCTGGGCGTGGGCTTGCCGATCACCGAGCCCTCGCTCGGTCTTTTGATCGCCAACGGCTTCGAATACATCCTGTCGGGCGTGTACTGGATCAGCTTCTTCCCGGGCGTGGCGCTGCTGGTGACCATCGTGTCGATCAATCTGGTCGGCGACCAGCTGCGCGACGTGCTCAACCCCCGTCTCCAGAAGTGACCATGACCGCGGCGCTCGAAGTCCGGAATCTGCAGACCCATTTCCACACCAAAGCCGGCGTGGTGCGCGCGGTCGATGGCGTGTCCTTCGCGGTGGGCGAGGGCAAGATTCTCGGCCTGGTCGGCGAGTCCGGCTCGGGCAAGTCGGTGACCGGCTTCTCGATCATGGGCCTGGTCGATCCGCCGGGCCGGGTCGTCGGCGGCGAGGTTCTGTTCAAGGGCCGGAACATCGTGAACCTGCCCGAGGACGAGATCCGCAAGCTGCGCGGCGACCGGATCGCGATGATCTTCCAGGACCCGATGATGACCCTCAATCCGGTCCTCAAGGTCGAGACCCAGATGATCGAGGCGATCCAGGCGCACGACAACGTCGATCGCCAGGCCGCGTGGAGCCGCGCGCGCGACGCGCTGGGCCAGGTCGGCATTCCGAGCCCGGAGGAGCGCCTCGCCTCCTATCCGCACCAATTCTCCGGCGGCATGCGCCAGCGCGTGGCGATCGCCATCGCCCTGCTGAACAAGCCCGACGTCATCGTCGCCGACGAGCCGACCACGGCGCTGGACGTGACCATCCAAGGCCAGATCCTCTACGAGGTGCAGAAGCTCGCGCGCGAGACGCGCACGGCGCTGATCTGGATCACCCACGATCTGTCGGTCGTCGCCTCGCTCGCCGACGAGATCTGCGTGATGTACGCGGGCCGCATCGTCGAACGCGGCTCGGTCGACGAAGTGCTCGACGCGCCCGCCCATCCCTATACGGCCGGGCTGATCGGCTCGGTCCCGAGCCGCAACGCCAAGGGCAAGCCGTTGACCCAGATCCCCGGCGTGATGCCCTCGATGCTCAGCCTGCCGTCGGGCTGCGCGTTCCGCATGCGCTGCACCTATGCCGACGCCAAGTGCGAGACGTCGCCGCCCGAACCCGTGGGATCGCGCGGCGTGCGCTGCGTGCGGCCCCTCGCTGGAGTGCCGGCATGAGCACCGCCCCGCTGATCGAATTGAAGGGCGTGTCCCGCCGTTTCGTCAAAACCCTCGACGTCGCCGGCAAGATCGCCGCCAAGCTCGGCGCCGACGTGAAGGAGGAGATCGTCCACGCGGTGGACACGGTCGATTTGGCCGTGCGCGAGGGCGAAGTCGTCGGCTTGGTCGGCGAAAGCGGCTGCGGGAAATCGACGCTCGGGCGCATCGTCGCGGGCATTTTGCCCGAAAGCTCGGGCGAGGTGTTCTATCGCGGGCGCAAGCTCGACGACCTGAAGGGCAAGGAGCGCATCAAGGCGGCCTTGGCCGTGCAGATGATCTTCCAGGATCCGTTCGCCTCGCTCAATCCGCGCATGCGCGTGCGCGACATCGTGGGCGAAGCGCCGCTGCATCACGGCCTGACCACGAGCGCCGAGTTCGAGGCGTATGTCGACGAGACGATGCGCCGCGTCGGCCTCGATCCGGGCTACAAGCGGCGCTATCCGCACCAATTCTCGGGCGGGCAACGCCAGCGCATCGGCATCGCCCGCGCGCTCGCGGTGAAGCCCGAATTCGTGGTCTGCGACGAATCGGTCGCGGCGTTGGACGTGTCGATCCAAGCGCAGATCCTGAACCTGTTCATGAAGCTCAGGGCCGAGCTGGGCCTTACCTATCTGTTCATCAGCCACGATCTGGGCGTGGTGCGCCATCTCTCCGACCGCGTCGTGATCATGTATCTCGGGCGCGTGGTCGAGGAAGGCCCGACCGACGAGCTGTTCGACAAGCCCAATCATCCCTACACGATCGCGCTGCTGGGCGAGATCCCGCGCCTCGACACGCGCAAGCGCGTTTTCGCGCCGGTGAAAGGCGAGATCCCGTCGCCCTTGAACCCGCCCTCCGGCTGCCATTTCCATCCGCGCTGCCCGCACGCGATGGATCGCTGCAAGACCGAGCGGCCGAAGCTCAAGCAAATAGCACCCGGACGGTTCTCGTCCTGCCATTTGAACGATGGTTGAGCGTCCCTTCGATCTGCTCGGGCCCGCGGCGCCCGAGATTCCGCTGGTCCTCGACTCGCCGCATAGCGGCACCGACTATCCGGCGGATTTCGGCTATGCGTGCGACTTCGCCTTGCTGCGCCAGGCCGAGGACACCGACATCCACAAGCTGTTCGGCCATGCGCCTTCGGTCGGGGCGTGGCTGCTCGCCGCGCGCTTCCCGCGCGCCTATATCGATTGCAACCGCGACCCGACCGACATCGATCCCGACATGCTCGACGGGCCTTGGCCGGGGCGCCTGGCGCCGGGGGAGAAGACGCGGCTGGG
>JAMNXK010000209.1 GCA_023653245.1 Tagaea sp. | reverse complement strand
TCGGCCGCGCGGTCCTCCATGACCAGGATCGTGCCGCGCGGCACGGGCTGGCCTTGCCGCGCGGCGGCGATCGCTTCGGGATTGGCGTACATCAGGCGGATCTGCAGCGGATTGCGGTCGGGCCGTTCGATTTCGTTGTAGATCACGAAGCGCGCGCGGAAATCGGCGGGCAGCTCGACTTTCTCGGGCCCCGCGAACGCCGGACTCGCGGCGAGCAGCAAGGCGAAAAGGATCTTGCGCATGGCGCGTCTCCCTAGCGGACCGTGACGAGGAGTTTCATGTGGGCGTGCGGCACGCACTCGACTTCGAACCGGCCCGACGCGGCGAGGCGCAGCTCGCGCGTCTGGCCCGCGGCCTGATTGCCCAGATCGGTCGCGTGCCCGCGCGTGGGCACGAAGACCGCATGGGTCTGGTCGTCGTCGTTGACGAAGCGCAGCGTGTCGCCCACGCGCGCGTCGATCCGCGCGGGCGAATAGCTCGAGCCGAGCATGCGCACCTCGTGCACCCTTGGCGGCGGCGGTGCGGCGGCGCAGGCGTAGAGCACGGCCCCGGCGGCGAAACCGGCGAGCAGCGGTCGGATCATGGCGCGTCCCTCCCCATCGACGGCGACGACGGTCGCGCTTGCGCGTTAAGTTGTCAAGTGACAACCTAGCCCGATGCCCGCCCGCGCGCCCACCCGCCGATTGCCCGCCGCCGAGCGCCGCGCCCAGATCGTCGCGGCCGCGTCCGAGCTGTTCGCGCGCGAAGGTTTCGGCGGCTCGACGCGCGCGCTCGCCGCCGCCCTCGGCCTCACGCAAGCCGCGCTCTACAAGCACTTCGCCTCGAAGGAGGCGCTGATCGACGCGGTGTTCGAGGCCGAGTTCGGCGCGGCGCGGCGCAAAACCGACCCGCGCGCGGCTCTCGCCCGATCCGACGCGAGTCTGGAGGACCGGCTGGTCGCGTTCTACGACGCGTATTTCGCCGGCGGGCGGCCCGAGCGCTTGCGGCTGTGGCTGCGCGCCAATCTCGACGGGCTGGGATTCGCCACGCGCTATACGCCGGCACTCGACCGCCTGGTCGTGTTCCCGATCCTGGCGGCGTTGCGCGCGGAGGCCGGCGCGCGCGGCCGCCCCGCCAAGGCCGACCGCGAGATCGTCATGCAGCTGCACGCCTCGCTGGTCTTCGCGCGCATCCGCCGTCACGTCTACGCCACGCCGATCGGCGACGCCGAGCTCGCGGCGCTGACCCGGCGCTACGTCGCGATCTGGCTGCCCGGGGCGCTGGCGGCCTGCACGCGGACGTGAAATTGTTCTTTACACGCCACGCGATGCATTGATACTATCATCATATGAATGGGGAGAAACGCGCGACCGGCATCCATGCGGATGCGGTCGCCCATATCGCGCGCAAGATCCTGCGCGGCCGGTTGAAGGCGGGCGCCGTCCTGCCGACCGAGCCCGAGATCGGCGCCGAATTGGGCGTGAGCCGCACCGTGGTGCGCGAAGCGGTCAAGACGCTCGCGGCCAAGGGGCTGGTGGTCACCGGCCCGCGGCTGGGCATGCGCGTGCGTCCCATGCCGGATTGGAATCTGTTCGACTCGGACGTGATCGGCTGGCGCGTGGCCGCGGGCGTGGACACGAAATTCCTCGAGGACGTCGTCGAGCTGCGCCTGGCGATCGAGCCGATGGCCGCGCGCCTCGCCGCCAAGCGCGCCGACGACGACGCGATCGGCCAGATCGAGGAGGCCTACACGGCGATGGTCGACGCGGTCGATGGCAAGGGCGGCTATCTCGCCGCCGATCTCGCGTTCCACCAAGCGATCCTGCTGGCCGCGGGCAATCAGTTCGTCTCGGCTTTCGCGCCCCTGTTGGGCGCGCTGCTCGGGGTTTCGTTCCGCCACTCGGTCAAAAGCCGCGAAAGCGCGCGCGCCTCGCTGCCGCAGCACGAAGCGGTGTTGCGCGCGATCGCCGCCCGCAAGCCGGTCGCGGCCGAAAAGGCGCTGACGCGGCTGATCGGCCACGCGCGCGAGGACATGTTCGACGGCGCGAAATCCGACGGATTTTTGGAGGAGGACGGCGAATGACGGGCGCGACCGGAACCTGGAAGACGATCGAGGACGCGTTCTTCGCCTTCCTCGAAAAGCTGATGGTGGCGCTGCTCGTCTGCATGGTCGTCATGGTCTTCGGCAACGTGCTGCTGCGCTGGACGGTCAATTCGGGCCTCGACGTGTCCGAGGAGATGAGCCGCTTCTTCTTCGTCTGGCTCACCTTCATCGGCGCGGTGGTGGTGGCGCGCGAGAACGCGCATCTGGGCGTGGACGCGCTGGTCGGCCGGCTCGGGCCCAAGGGAAGGCTCGTCTGCATGGTCGCCTCCGACCTGCTGATCTTGTTCTGCTGCGCGATTTTCTTCTGGGGCACGCAGCGCCAGGCCGGGATCAACGCGACCAATTTCGCGCCGGTGACCGGCATTTCGATGCTGTGGGTGTTCGGCGTCGGCTACTTCACCAGCGTGGCGATCGGGGCGATGACCCTGGCGCGCCTGGTCCGCGCGCTGCTCGGCAAAGTGTCCGAGGCGGAGCTCGCGATCTTCGCGGGCCAATTCGCCGACGATTCGGAGGCCGCGCTGCTCAAGCGCGCGCGCGACTGATGACCGTCGCGATCTTCCTCGCCGCCTTGTTGGGCTCGATGGCGATCGGCATGCCGGTCGCCTTCTCCCTGGTGATCACCGGGGTCGCGCTGATGACCTGGCAGGGCATCTACGACACCCAGATCGTGGCGCAGAAAATCCTCGACGGCGCGGACAACTACATCCTGCTCGCGATCCCGTTCTTCCTGCTCGCGGGCGAGCTGATGAACGCCGGCGGCCTGTCCAAGCGCATCGTGAATTTCGCGCTCGCGCTGGTCGGCCACCGCCACGGCGGGCTGGGCTACGTCGCCATCGTCGCGGCCGTCATCATGGCCTCGCTGTCGGGCTCGGCGGCGGCCGATACGGCGGCGCTGGCCGCGATCCTGATTCCGATGATGCGCCAAGCGGGCTACGACGTGCCGCGCGCCGCCGGCCTCATCGCCGCGGGCGGCATCATCGCACCCGTGATCCCGCCGTCGATCGGCTTCATCGTGTTCGGCGTGGCCGCCAACGTGTCGATCCCGCGCCTGTTCGTCGCCGGCATCGTGCCCGGCATTCTGATGGGGTTGTCCCTGGTCCTGGCGTGGTACATCGTGGCCAAGAAGGAGAAAATGGGCTCCTTCCCGCGCCGCGACTGGCGCGAGCGCCTGCAGGCCGCGCGCGACGGCGCCTTCGCGCTGGCCATGCCGATCTTCGTGCTGGGCTCGATCCGCTTCGGCTGGGCGACGCCGACCGAAGCGGCCGTCGTGTCGGCCGTCTACGCGCTGATCGTGGGCATGTTCGTCTACCGCGAACTCAAGCCGTCGCAGCTTTACGGCGTGTTCCTCGCCGCCGCCAAGATGACCGCGATCGTGATGTTCCTGGTCGCGGCCGCGGGCATTTCCTCCTGGCTCATCACCCAGGCGAACATCCCGGGCGAGCTGGCGGGCGTGCTCCAGCCGCTGCTCGACGATCCCAAGATCCTGATGCTCGTCATGATGGCCCTGGTGCTGGTCGTGGGCACGGCGCTGGACTTCACGCCCACGGTGCTGATCCTCACGCCGGTGCTCATGCCGATCGTCAAGCAGGCCGGAATCGATCCGATCTATTTCGGCGTCCTGTTCATCATGAACAACGCGATCGGCCTGATCACCCCGCCGGTGGGCATCGTGCTCAACGTGGTCAGCAGCGTGGCGCGGGTGAGCATGTCCCAGGTGATAAGGGGCGTAAATCCGTTCCTGCTCGCCCAGACAGCCTGCCTTTTGCTGCTGATCGCGGTTCCGCAACTCGTCATCTGGCCCTATCGGTACTTCCTGGGCCTGCCGTTCCGCTGGTAGAGTTCCGTCAACAAGCCTCGAACCGAAAACAGGGAGAAAACGACATGCGTATCCTCAAGACTTTGACTTTCGCGGCGGTCGCCGCTCTGGGCTTCGCGGGCAGCGCGAACGCCCAGTTCGAAAACCGCACCATCCGCATCTCCAACGGCGTGAACCAGGAGCATCCCGTCGGCAACGGCGTGGCCAAGATGGCCGCGTGCGCGGCCGAGCGCTCGGGCAACCGGATGCGCCTGCAGGGCTTCTGGGGCGGCGCGCTCGGCGGCGATCTGCAGGCCACGCAGGCGCTGCGCTCGGGCACGCAGGAGATGGTGATCACTTCCTCCTCGCCGCTCGTGGGCATCCTGGCCGATCTGGGCGTGTTCGACCTGCCCTTCCTGTTCGCCAACGAGCGCGAAGCCGACGCGATCCTCGACGGCGATTTCGGCAAGTACATCGCCGACAAGCTTCCGGGCGTGGGCCTCGTGAACCTCGCCTATTGGGAGAACGGGTTCCGGAACCTGACGAACTCCCGCCGCCCCGTGGCGCGGCTGGAGGATTTCCAGGGCCTGCGCGTGCGCGTGATGCAGAACAACATCTTCCTCGACACGTTCCGCACCGTCGGCACCAACGCGATCCCGATGGCCTTCCAGGAGGTCTTCCCCGCCCTCGAAACCCGCGCGATCGACGGGCAGGAAAATCCCTTCGTGACCATCGACACCTCGAAGTTCCACGAGGTCCAGCGCTTCTTGTCGGTCACGCGCCACGCCTACACGCCGTTCCTGGTGCTCTACTCCAAGCAGCTCTGGGACCGTCTGTCGGCGCAAGAACAGCAGACCCTGACGGCGTGCGCCATCGAAGGCCGCGACGAGCAGCGCAAGGTCTCGCGCGCGCTCAACGACACCTCGCTCGCCAATCTGCGGCGCAACGGCATGCAGGTGAACGAGCCGGCGCCGGCCGAGCTCGCGCGCATGCGCGACGCGGTCAAGCCCGTCTACGAGCGCAGTGCGGCCACGATCGGCAAGGACACCGTCGACCGCATGGTCGCCGCCCTCGCCCGGATCCGCGGCACGAACTGAGCCGCGCTTACGGAACCCCGGGTGGACGTCTCCGCCCGGGGTTTTTCTTTGGGAGACCGCCATGAAGATCGTCGCCCTCGAAACCTTGCGTCTGGCCGAGTTCGCCAACCTTCTGTGGGTGCGTTTGCGCACCGACGAGGGCATCGTCGGCCTGGGCGAGACCTTCTTCGGCCCCGGTGCCGTCGAGGCCTATCTGCACGAGCAAGCGGCACCCAAGCTGC
>JAMNXK010000208.1 GCA_023653245.1 Tagaea sp. | reverse complement strand
GGTTTCAGGCTTTTTCGCCCTCGGTTTTGCGCAAGGCGGCGTCGAGCTTGCGCAAGGCGTTGCTGCGCAGCACGTATTCCGAAGCGCTGGCCGGCCCGAGGATCGAGACCTCGATCCCGGTTTCCGGATCGAGCGCCGAGACCTTCATGTAGCTGCCAACCTGATGGAACTCGAACAGAGCTTCGCGCGTCATGGTCTCGACTCGCCGGCGTTTCTCCCGTCGCTACAGATAAGCGCGTTCGGCGCAAACGCAAGGGCTTCGGGATTGTCCAATTCGAATGCGTGATTTGTGAGAATTCGTAACGCGTTAATCTGGTCTTCAGATCGACTCGATTAAACCTCGCCCATGTTCGACGACGCGTCCCTTCCCCCCGAGCACCGCCGCTTCGTGTCCTATTGGGACGCCAAGCGCGGCGCGCATGCGGTGCCCGCGCGGCGCGACGTCGATCCGCTGATCGATCTGCGCGATCTTGCGCCGTATCTGGGGATCATGCGCCCCGAGGGCGCGCGGATCTTCTACGCGGTGCTCGGTGCGGGCATCGAGGAAGCGCACGGGCCGCGCACGGGCGTGTATCTCGACGAGGCCCGCACGCCGCCGTTCCTCGATTATCTGCGCGCCATGTTCGCGCTGTGCGCCGGCCGGAAGGCCCCCGTGCTCACGCGCCACGGCTTCGAGTATAGCGGCGGGCGGATCGGCCGGACCGTGCGGGTCATCGTGCCGCTATCCGACGACGGCGTATCGGTCGATGCGTTCCTGGGCTTGCAGATCTCGCGCGACGAGTCCGGCGCGATCCTGCCGCCGGCCTGGAACCGCACGCCGACCTTCTCCGACGCGCTGCTGAGCGAGATGGCTTGGCGCGACGCGACCGGCGCGTGGCACGAAATCGACTGGCGGTCGCTTCAGACGTAAGCGGCGAGCGACCCGGCGATCAGCACGACGATCCAGCAGCCGAGCGAGACGGCGCCGTGCGGCGCCGGCGCGCCCCGGCGCGCGCGATACGAAGCGGCGTTCGCCCCCGCCGCCGCCACGCAAAGCATCTTCAACAGAAAGGCCGGATTGGCCGCCAGACCCACCGCGCCCGCCGCGAACATCGGCACGCCCGAGACGACGCACAGCGCGGCCCCGCCCAGCGCCATGCGCACCGCCAACGGTTCGAGCGCGTCGATCGCCAAGCCGCGCGCGACACCCATCAGCCGCAGATCGAGCAGCGCGATCGCGCCGAACAGCGTCGCCGCCCCGACCAGATGGAGCGCCGCCATCGCCGGATAGAACCACGTCGACCCGCGCGCGAACTGCGCGAGGCCGGAGCCGTGCAAGGCGACGAGCGCCTCGCCGATCACCGGAGCTCGGTCGTCCGTCCCGCGATGACGATCCGCTCGGCGCGCATCAACCGGGCGGTCTGGCGGTGCGGATAGCCCTCCAGCACCGCCTCGGTGCCCGGGGCCATCGCCTCGGGCTCCAGCCCGCGCGCGCGCATGCGGAAGGGCGGGGCGAGCTCGATCGACCACTCCCCGCCTTCGGTGCGCAAGGTCAGCATGCCGTGCGGATTGTCGAAGGTCATCGCGGCGATCCGCCCCGAAATCCGCAGGACTTGATCGGAATTGAACCCCGACCAGCCATGATGGGCGGACGCGGTTCCCGCCCCCGCGACGAACAGCGACGAACCCAAGAACACGCGGCGCGATAGGGACATGGTGCGACTCCTTTGCGGAAGGACGCCCTACATATTGGGTCCGCCGGCCGCCGCGACAACCCCGCCCCGCTCGTGACAAACTGTCCCGCGATGGACAAATTCGCCACCCTTCGCACTTTCGTCGCCGTGGTCAACACGGGCTCCTTCGCGCGCGCCTCGGAAAAGCTCGGCCTGTCGCGCGCCATGGCGACCAAGCACGTGCAGACGCTCGAAGCCGAACTCGGCGCGCGGCTCCTGAACCGCACCACGCGCAAGCTCTCCGCGACCGAAGCGGGCCGCGCCTTCCACGCCCGCGCCGAGCGCGTGCTCGCCGATCTCGACGAGGCCGAGCAGGCCGTCGCTGACGCGTCGGCGAGCCCCAGAGGATTGCTGCGCGTCGCCGCCCCGATGTCCTTCGGCTTCCGCCATCTCGGCCCCGCGATCGCCGAGTTCATGCGCGATTGCCCCGACATGGCCGTCGAGCTGTCGCTCAACGACCGGATGGTCGATCTGATCGACGAAGGGCTCGACGTCGCCGTGCGCATCGGGCGGCTGGCGGAATCCTCGCTGGTCGCGCGGCGCGTCGGCACCGCGCGACTCATCCCCGTCGCCTCGCCCGAGTATCTGGCGCGCAAGGGCAAGCCCAAAAGCCCGGCCGATCTCGCCTGGCACGATTGCCTGGACTACACGCTGTCGACCGGCGGGCCGGAATGGCGCTTCGTCGATCGCGACGGCAAGGAAGCGCGCGCGCGCGTCGCCGGTCCGCTCAAGGCCAACAACGGCGACGTGCTGCTCGAAGCCGCGTTGGCCGGACGCGGGATCGCGCAATCGCCGAGCTTCATCGCCGGCCCCGATCTCGCCGCCGGACGCTTGATCGACGTATTCGCCCCCGACTGGATCGGCGAGGAATTGCCGATCCACGCGGTCTATCCGGCCGCGCGGCATTTGTCGGTCAAGGTCCGCCGCTTCGTCGATTTTCTCGCCGCGCGCTTCGTCAAGGCGCCGTGGGATTCTCAGATCCGCCGTTCGGCCAAAGGCGGCAAGTAACGATCGGTCCACATCTCTGCGACCGTGGGCTTGCGCGCGAGCTGCATGGCGCCGGCGACCTGGTCGATGGCGCGGCCCAGCCGCGCGCCATCGATCGTGCCCAGGCCGATGGCGCGGGTGTGATCGTTGACGATCTGGTTGGCGATGACCCAGTTCAGGCGCTCGATCTCGTTGTCGCGCTCGATCAATCGGTCGACGGCGACGAGCGCGTCGATCGCCTCGGCGGGCCGGGCGATCGCGTCGCGCCAGCCGCGCAGCATGGCGCGCACGCAGCCGCCGATGCGCGCTTCGTTCTCGCGCTGGAATTTGCGCGAGACATGCATGCCGTTCGAATAGAAG
This sequence comes from Tagaea sp., assembly GCA_023653245.1. The sequence goes on along the minus strand of JAMNXK010000208.1, from coordinate 2,141 downwards.
TCGAGCCCGTGGTCGGAGAAATACATGAAGCGCACGTCCTCGCGCTTCAAGCCGATGCGCTTGAGATTGAACCACGTCGTCGAATCGAACCCCGTGACCGCGTCGACGCGGCCGGTGGCCAGCGTGGATTCGCGCAAGGCGAGATCCATGTGTTCGATCTGGACTTTCGACCGGTCGATCCCGACGATCTGGGCGAAAGCCGGCAACAGCAAGAAGCCCGCGTCGGTCGCGGGCGCGCCGAGCTTCTTGCCCTCGAGATCCTTGGGATTGACGATGCCGGACTTGGTCAGGCTGATGATCGCGATCGGCGAGCGCGTGTAGAGCCCCATCACGCCCAACGGTGCGGCCGACGGATTGGCGGCGTGGAACTGCACGGCGACGGTGAAGTCGGCGAAACCGAAATCGTAGGTGTCCGAGCCGACGCGCTGGAGCGTGTCGCCCGCCCCGCGCGAGGGATCGAGCGTGGGTTCGAGCCCTTCGGCGGCGAAATAGCCTCTGGCGGCGGCGAGGAAAAAGGCGGCGTTCGAGCCGTCGCGCGGTGCGTTCAGCGAAATGCGCACCGGCGTGCGCGCCTGCGCCAAAGCGGGTGCCGCCAAAACGGTCGATAAAGCGGCACCTGCCGCTAGAAAACGCCGCCGCGCGATCATGGTCTTGTGCATAATCCCCTCCCCGAGAAACCGAGCCCTCCAGCAAGCAAGACCCATGCCTGCATCGATCGTTTCCGCGCGCCGCGCCCTGCCGATCCGTGTCGATCTGCGCCACGCCGAAGATATGGCCGCGTTTCGCACGGCGCTCGACAGACCCTTGGCGGGGGCCGAGATCGTCGCCGTGCTCGCCAAGACGCCAGGCGACGGCTCGCCCGCCGACACGTCGCGCGCGGCATTCGTGGCCGCCGCTTCGGCCGAGATCGCGCGCGTACAATCGTCATCGGCGGCGTTCGTGGTCTCGGGCGGCGTCGAAGGCGCCACGGCGCCCAACGCCTTGATCTTGGCGCGCAAGACCGTGCGTGGTCCGGCCAAGGGCAAGGCGTTGGCCGTGGGCGCATCGGTCTCGCCGGTTCTGGAGAACGCCCGCGCGGGCACGGCGGCGCAGATCGACCATGCCAGCGCGGCCGTGCGCGTCGCGCTGGCGGATGGCGGCTTTGTAGCGCCGCGCGACGTCCATCTCGTGCAGATCAAGAGCCCCGCCCCCGCCCGCTTCGACGGTCCCGCGGAAGCCGCGATCGGCCGGGCGCGCGCGGCCACGGTCCTGGGTGCCATGGTGGCGCTGGGCGAGATCACGCCGGCGCAGGCGCGCGCCGCGTTCGCCAAGCGCGATTTGTCGGTGTGGACCGCGCGCGTTTCGGTTTCCTCGGCCGCCGAGTTCGACCGCCAGGAGACCGTCGTACTCGGTCAGGCACCAGGATGGATCGGCGATTTGCGCATCGCGCATGGCGCGCTTGCCGATCCGCTCGATCTGCCCGCGGTCGTGCGCGTGCTGGCGCGGCTTGGCCTCGACGCGAAGCCGCAGCTCTCCGCGTCCGCGCGCGCGCGTTTGATCGCGTGCCTGGCCAAGAGCGGCCCGCCGGCGGACGGGCGCTTGCGCGGCGTCGATCTGGCGTTCGCCGCCGACCCGACGCAGTCGCCGCTGCGGCGCGTGCGCGGCGGGCTCGGCAGCTTGATCGCGGCGGCGACCGGGGAGCCGCGTGTTTTCGTCTCGGGTGGTGCGGAACATCAAGGCCCGCCGGGTGGCGGCATCTTCGCCGCGATCGCGCGGCGCAAGGGCAAACGCGCATGACCACCCTCTCGCAAGCCGCCATCGCCGAGACCTGGAACCTGATCCGCCCGCATATAAGGCGCACGCCGATGCTCGACGTCGACGGCGCCGAGTTCGGTCTCGCGCCGGGGCCCCTCGCCTTCAAGCTCGAATGCCTGCAGCATTCGGGCTCGTTCAAGGCGCGCGGCGCCTTCGCGAATCTGCTGTCGCGCGACGTGCGCCAAGCGGGCGTGGCGGCCGCCTCGGGCGGCAATCATGGGGCGGCCGTCGCCTACGCCGCCAAAGCGCTCGGCCACAAGGCGGCCATCTTCGTGCCCGCGATCGCCTCGCCCGCCAAGATCGAGCGCATCCGGAGCTACGGCGCCGAGCTGGTCGTCGGCGGCGCG
>JAMNXK010000207.1 GCA_023653245.1 Tagaea sp. | reverse complement strand
GTCGCCGAAGCGGCGCGAGAGCACGGAGTAGCTCGACCAGATCACCGCCGCCGCCAGTGCGAATCCGTAGCCGAGCAGCTGCGACGGCTCGAACCCGCCCGCCCCCGCGCCCGACCCCACGACCAGCACGCAACCCGCGAGGCCCAGCCCCGCGCCGGCGAGATGGAACCAGCGTAAGCGCTCGCCCGGCAATAGACCGGCGAACAGAACGATCAAGAGCGGCCAGAGATAGTTCAAGAGATTGGCCTCGACCGGCGGGGCCAGCGCCAACGCGGCGAAATAGCTCGCGTGATAGCCGAACAGCCCGTAAAGGCCGAGCGCCCAGACGCGCTTCTTCTGCCGGAAGGGTGCGATCAGGCTTTCGCCCTTCGCCGCGCGCTTGGCGAGCCCGATGCCTGCGGCCAGCGCGAAGGCCACGGCACAGGCGAAGAAGGGCGGCGGCTGGGCGATCGCGGTCAGCACGGCGAGCGTGGACCACAGCGCGACGGCGCCGGCGCCCACCAACGTGGCGGCGCGGACGTTCATGTCGCCCGGAACTGCGGATCGATCTCGGGGCGGTAGGCGTTCGCGAGCGCGTTGGTCTGGCACGCCATGCCGACGACGGCGATGAGTTCGGCGAGCATCGCCTCGCTCATGCCCTTGGCGCGCGCGGCCCCCGTGTGCGAGGCCGTGCAGTATTCGCAGCCATTGGCGATCGACACGGCGACGTAGATCATTTCCTTGGTCAAGGGATCGAGGGCACCCGGCGCCATCACCTGTTTCAGGCTCGCCCAGATGCGTTCGAGCGTAGCCGGATCGTGGGCGAGCGACTTCCAGAAATTGTTGACGTCGGGCACGTCGCGCGTCGCCTTGATGTCGTCGAACACGGCGCGCGCGCGCGGGCTCGCGTCTTCGTAGTTCAGCGGTTTGACGATGGCCATGCCGGTCCCCCAAAGCGAAAGGGCCGCCGGTTCCCCAGCGGCCCTTCCCCGTTTAGCGCGAAACGCGGCGCTCAGTACATATGCTGGCCGCCGTTGATCGACATGGTCGAGCCGGTGACGAAGCCGCCATCGTCGGAGACCAGGAACAACACGCCGCGCGCGATTTCCGAGGCCTTGCCCAGGCGCCCCACCGGAATGCGCGCGACGATCTTCTCGAGCACGTTGGCGGGCACGGCGCGCACCATGTCGGTGTCGATATAGCCCGGTGCTATCGCGTTCACGGTGATCCCGGCGGCGGCCCCTTCCTGGGCCAGCGCCTTGGTGAAGCCGTGGATGCCCGATTTGGCGGCGGCGTAGTTGACCTGACCGTACTGGCCGGCCTGGCCGTTCACGGATCCAATGTTCACAATTCTTCCGAATTTGCGCGCGCGCATGCCTTCGATGACGGCCCGGCTCATGTTGAAGCACGAGCCGAGATTGGTCTGGATGACCGCGTCCCATTGCTCGAACGTCATGCGGTGCATCGTGCCGTCGCGCGTGATGCCGGCGTTGTTGACCAGGATCTCGACCGGGCCGAGCTTGGCTTCGACCTCTTTCACGCCGGCCACGCAGGCCTCGTATTTCGAGACGTCCCACTTGAACGCGGCGATGCCGGTGCGCTTGGTGAAATCCTGCGCGGCGGCGTCGTTGCCGCCGTAATTCGCCGCGACCTTGTAGCCGGCGTCCTTGAGGCCGACGCAAATCGCTTCGCCGATGCCGCGTGTCCCGCCCGTGACGATCGCCACCCGTGCCATGTTCCACTCTCCCGTTCAGACCGGTTGTGTTTTGCGGCGGGCGGGACGCCGGTTCGCCCCGCCCGGCCGGTCGTTTTTCTTCGCTTACGGCCGCTCGACGCACATGGCGATGCCCATGCCGCCGCCGATGCACAAGGTCGCGAGACCCTTCTTGGCGTCGCGCCGGCCCATTTCGTAGAGCAGCGTGGTGAGCACGCGCGCACCCGACGCGCCGACCGGATGGCCGATCGCGATGGCCCCGCCATTGACGTTCACCTTGGCCATGTCCCAGCCCATGTCCTTGTTGACCGCGATGGCTTGGGCGGCGAACGCCTCGTTGGCTTCGACGAGGTCGAGATCGCCGGCCTTCCAGCCGGCTTTCTCCAGCGCCTTGCGGCTGGCCGGGATCGGGCCCGAGCCCATGATCGACGGATCCACGCCCGCGGTCGCCCAGGAGACGATCTTGGCCAGCGGCGTGAGCCCGCGCTTCTTGGCTTCCTCGGCGGTCATCAGCACGATCGCTGCGGCACCGTCGTTGATGCCCGAGGCGTTGGCGGCGGTCACCGTGCCGTCCTTCGAGAAAGCCGGGCGCAGCTTCGAGACGGTTTCGAGCGTCGTGCCGTGCTTGGGATACTCGTCCGCGTCGACGACCATGTCGCCCTTGCGGCCCTTGATCGTCACGGGGACGATCTCGTCCTTGAACTTGCCGGCCTTTTGCGCGGCCTCGGCCTTGTTCTGCGAGGCGACGGCGAAGGCGTCCTGCTCGGCGCGGGTGATCTGCCACTTGGTCGCGACGTTCTCGGCGGTCGTGCCCATGTGATAGCCGTGGAAGGCGTCCCACAACCCGTCCTTCAACATCGTGTCGAGCATCTCGGCCTGGCCCATCTTGACGCCGCCGCGCATATGGATGGCGTGCGGGGCTTGGCTCATGCTCTCTTGCCCGCCGGCGACGACGATCTTCGAATCGCCGTTGGCGATGGCTTGCAGGCCCAGTGCGACCGCGCGCAGGCCCGAGCCGCAGAGCTGGTTGATGCCGTAGGCGGTCTTCTCGACCGGAATGCCGGCATTGACCGCCGCCTGGCGCGCCGGGTTCTGGCCCTGACCGGCGGTCAGGATCTGACCCATGATCACTTCGTCGACGTCGCCGGGCTGGAGCTTGGCGCGCGCCATCGCACCTTTGATCGCGACCTCGCCCAGATAATGCGCGGATACCGACGCGAAGGCGCCGTTGAAACTTCCGACGGGGGTGCGCGCGGCGGCGGCGATGACGATATCGGTCATGGGGTCTCTCCTGTCCGAAACCCTTGGTGGGTTTCCTTGTCGTCCGGTTATAGCGGTGCGGCACCGGCTCGGGCAAGGCGCCGACCGGCGTCAGGCCCGCGACAATTCGCCCAGCCAGGCGGCCAGCGGCGCCCACAGCTCGGTCCGGCCGCGCCCGCCCACGACCATGCCGATATGGCCGAGCGGCGGTTCGATCACCCGCGCCCCCTTGAGCTTGCCGACCAGCGCGCGCGCGGAATCGGGCGGCACGATCCGGTCTTGCGCCGGAATCGCCACGAAAGCGGGCAGCTCGACGCCGCGCGGGTTCACGGTTCGCCCGCCCAAGGTCCATTTGCCCGTGGCGGGGCGGTTTTCCACGTACCAGCCTTCGATCGTCTCGTGCGCGACCGGGGCCGAGAGGCCCACGCCGTCGTTGAGCCAATCCTCCAGCGCCACGAAGGCGCGGAATTTGGGGCTGTCCTCCGACAGCTTGCCCAGGCCCCGGAACTTCTTGGCCGCGAGCAAAGGATCGAGGGCCGAGAACAGGCTTTGGAGCATATCGAGTGGCATTTCCCCCAGCGCATCGACCAAGGGCCACCAAGGATGGAGCGCGTCGGCCAAGCCCTTGGCGAGATCCGCGCGCTCGGCGTGGAAATCCCACGGTGTCGCGAGCAAGCCGAGCCCGGCGAGCCGCGCTTGATGTCGGGTCGCCAAGCCCAAAGCGAGATTGCCGCCCATGCAATAGCCGACCGCCGCGGGCTTGGCGCGCGTCAGGCGTTCGACGGCCGAAAGCGCGTCGGCCAAGCGCCCGTCGATATAGCCGGCGAGACCCATGGCGCGCTCGCTCTCGCCCGGCGCGTCCCAATCGACCAGGAAGGGCCGGAAGCCCTGCGCCGCCAAGAACCGCGTCAGCGAATTCTCGGCGTCGAGATCGAGCACGTAAGCGCGATTGACCAGCGAGGGAACGAGCAGCACCGGCAGCGCGCTCGGCGGCGCATCGGGCGCGTAGTCGTATAGCCGCGAGGTCCCCTCGCCCCACACGGGCGGCGGATACGCGGCTTCGCGCCGATAGGCGGCGTCGCGATAGCGGATCAGCCCGTCGTGATACTCGCCCAGGCGCCGGCGCACCTCGCGCCCGATCGCCGCGCGGAACGCGTCAGGCGGGACTTTTTCGCGGTCGCTTTCCAGCGCTTTTGCGCGGGCTTCCAGGCTTGGGTGCCAGGCCAGCGACCCGGGTTTCGAGCTCGGCAAGACGGCGGCGCAGCTCAGCCACGTCGTCGCCGCCGCGCCCAGATGCAGGCCCAGCGGGCGCGGGCCCACGCGCTTGGCCGGCGGCAGGCTGCTGCTGGAAGAAGGCGCTGAAGGCGGCATGGTCGAACACGGTCCCTGGATGGCCTTTGAGTCCGTCCGCGGCGGCTTGCCAAATCGACTGCCAGCCGGCGGGCCCGGCGCTGGCCCAGAGCTGCAGCGACCGGCCCATCAGCCGCGCGGTCTCGGGATCGGCGGCAAGCGCGGTCATCTGATCTTGCCACAGATCGAGATATTTCTTGGCGAGCTCGTCGAGGCTCGGCGGTTCGTCGGCGGTGGTCATCGCCCGCCACTATAGAAGCGCTTGCGTGACGAACCCAAGCCCGGCGGCCCAAGGTATTCGAGTGCGCGGGCATTTTTGTGCGTTGCGCTTGCCGCGTGCCTGTTTCGCAGGCAAGGTATCGCCATGACCGATCCCGCCCCGACCGCCTCGAACGACGCCGCGCCCGCGCAGGACCCGGTGAAGATCAAGAAATACGCCAATCGCCGTCTGTACAACACGGCGTCGTCGAGCTACGTGACCCTCGATCATCTCTGCCAGATGGTCAAACAGGGCACGGATTTCGTGGTCCACGACGCCAAGACCGGCGAGGACATCACCCGCTCGGTGCTGACCCAGATCATCGTCGAGGAAGAGGGCAAGAGCGGACAGAACATGCTGCCCGTGGCGTTCTTGCGCCAGCTGATCTCGTTCTACGGCGACAATCTCCAAGCCCTCGTGCCGCGCTATCTCGAGAATTCGATGGCCGCCTTCGCGCGCAACCAAGAGCAGATGCGCACGGCCATGCAGCAGGCCTTCGGCGGCATGTTCCCCTTCCCGAGCTCAATGGGGGCGATGGAGGAGATGGGCAAGCAGAACCTGGCGATGTTCCAAAACGCGATGAAGATGTGGGGCATCGATCCCGCGCGCATGGGCGTGCCGGGCGTTCCGGGCATGCCG
>JAMNXK010000206.1 GCA_023653245.1 Tagaea sp. | reverse complement strand
GCCGCTTCGCCCAGCACCAGCGCCCCGCCCAGCGCCGCCGCCAGCGGATTGAGCGTCACGCACAGCGCCACGCGCGAGGCCGGGATGCGCTCGAGCGCCTTGAACCACAGATAGAAGCTCAGGAAGCCGCCGGGGATGGCGAGCCAAGCGATCGCCGTCCAGCCGGCGGCGGAGTAGCCCGACAGATCCGTGATCCCGCCCGTGGCGAGCAAGACCAGACCCAGCGCCGCCGAGCCCGCGAGACTTTGAAACGCGATTTGCGGCACGGGCGAATAGCGGCGCACATAGTCGGCCGACAGCACCGTGTGCGCGCCGCCGATCAGCGCCGCGAGAATCATGTACGCGTCGCCCCGCCACGAATCGGGCCCGGCGGTCGCCTTGTCGCCCAGCGCCACCGCGACGCCGGCGACCGCCAGCACGCAAGCGATCGCCTTGGCCGGCGTCGCGCGCTCGCGCCCCAGCGCCCAAGCGAACGCCAGCGCCGTCATCGGCATCGCCGCCACGATCAGGGCGGCGCGCGCGGCCGGGATGTACTGGGTCGCCGCCGTGAACAGCCAGCCGAAGACGGCGAACATCAACACGCCCAAGGCCAGCGTCGGCGCCATGTCGGCGCGCGCCACGCGCGGCCATCGCCCCGTCGCCGAATAGGCCGCCGCGAACAGCAGCGCGCACGCCACGGCGTAGCGCAGGAACGCGATCTCCGCCGGATCGCCCTCGCTCACCGCCAGCCGCGAGGCCACGAACGACGTGCCGCCCAGCACGGCCGCCACGGCCGCCAGCAAGATGGGCGAAACGCGATCGAGCAACATGCCCGATCATGCGCAAAGCGCGCGCGAAGCCGCCACCCCTTCCGCGCGCAACCGTCTTATGCGCCCGGCGCGCGCCGGGTATCAGCCCGGCTTGCCGCAATAGGCTTCGATCCGGTAGCCCTCGGGATCGATCGCGTAGGCGGCGTAGTAATCGTCGCCGTAATCGGCGCGCAAACCCGGCTTGCCGTTGTCCTTGCCGCCTTGCGCCAGCGCCGCCTTGTGGAACTTGTCGACCGATTTGCGGTCGGGTGCGGCGAAGCAGAAGTGCAAGCCCGATTCCATGTCGGCCTTGACCGGCCGCTTGGCCTCGCCGATCCACAGCGCGACCGATTTCGCACCGTACCCGAGCGAGGTGTCGCCCGCGCTCAGGCACGTGTAGCCGAGCGGTGCGAGGACCGCGTCGTAGAATTTCTTGGCGCGCTTCACGTCGGCTACGCCCATGGACACATGATCGAACATCGCGATTTTCCTTCGTTGTCGGGAGACGGCACCGTGCGCCCGGCGGCACGCGCGCCGCTTGGGGAAAATTGCTATTCTCGGGGCATGGATCAGGGACCGGCCCCCATTTCGCGCGATCTTGCCCAAGGCTCGTTCTGGCGCCTGGCGCGGTTCGAGTGCCGCGCGGGCCCGGGCGACCGGCCCTTCGAGGAGCGGCACGAGACCGCTTCGATCGCGGCGGTGGTGTCGGGAAGCTTCACCTATCGCACGCGCAGCGGCCGGGCCGCCTTGCATCCCGGCGCGGTCCTGCTGGGCGAGGCGGGGGCGTGTTTCGAATGCGGCCACGATCACGGCACGGGCGATCTGTGCCTGGCGCTCGGCCTGTCGCGCGAGGACGAGATCGGCTTCGCGCGACCGTCGCTCGGCCCCAAGGCGGAGACGCGGATTCTCGTGGCCGGGCTGCACGCGCTCGCGGCCGCGCGCGATCCGTTGCGCGCCGACGAAATCGCCGCCGCCCTCGCCTTGCGCGCGAGCGCCCTCGCCCAAGGGACGGCACCGGCCGGCCGGGCGGCGAGCGCGCGCGAAGAACGCCGCATCGCGCGCGCCGTGCGCATGATCGAGGCGCGCGCCGCCGAGAAACTCGATCTGGCCGCCCTGGCGCGCGAGGCGGCGATGAGCAAGTTCCACTTCCTGCGGGTGTTCCGGCGCGTGGTCGGCGTCACGCCCTATCGCTACGTGATCGACCTGCGCCTGGCGCGCGCGATGGAATCCCTGGCGCGCGGGCACGAAAGCGCGACGCATGCCGCCTTCGCGTCCGGGTTCGGCGACCTGTCGGCCTTCGTGCGGGAGTTCAAACGCCGCTACGGCGCGCCGCCCGCCGCCTTCGGCCGCGACCCGGCCGCGGCACTGGCCGCCGGCGGCGCCGATTCCGCACCGCAAAAACGAGCGGTTTGACGCCCCCTCCCCCCTTGCTATAACCGCCCGTCGACTCGTCAACCGCCGGGAGCGCACCCTCGTGGAGCCCAAACCGACGCTGCTGATCTTGAACGGGCCGAACCTCAATCTTCTCGGGGTCCGGCAGCCGGAAATTTACGGCCGCACCTCGCTCGCCGATATCGAGGCCGAGTGCAAGGCGCTGGCCGAGGATCTCGGCGTCGCGCTGGATTTCCGCCAATCCAACCACGAGGGCCAGCTGATCGACTGGATCCAGGAGGCGCGCCAAACCGCCGACGGAATCGTGGTCAACCCGGGCGGCCTGACCCATACGTCGATCGCGTTGATGGACGCGCTGATCGCCTGCGATCTGCCGGTGATCGAAGTCCATCTGTCGAACATCCACGCGCGCGAGGAATTCCGCCACAAATCCTATGTCAGCCGCGTGGCGAAGGGCGTCATCTGCGGTCTCGGGCCGCAGGGCTATCTCTTCGCCCTCGAAGCCCTCGCGCGCCTCGTCGATCCCGATCTCGAGTAGAACCATGGCCAGCAAAAAGTCCAAACTCGCCCCCAAATCCCCCGCGTCTCGATCCAAAGCCCCGGCGAAGGCCGCACCCGGCTTCGGCCCGGCTTCGGCCGACGTCGAGCGCCTGGCCAAGCTCCTGGAAAAAACCGGCCTGTCCGAGATCGAGTATCAGGAAGGCGCCAAGCGCTTGCGCCTGTCGCGCGGGGCCGCCGCCGGCTACGCGCCGATGGCGACGCACGCCCCGGCGCCCGCGCCCGCTATCCCCGCGCCCGCCGCCGCCGACCCCGCGAAGATCCCCGACGACGCGGTGACCTCGCCGATGGTCGGCACGGCGTATCTGTCGCCCGAGCCGGGCGCGCCGGCCTTCGTGCGCGTGGGCGACAAGGTCAAGGAAGGCCAGACTCTGCTGATCGTCGAAGCGATGAAGGTCATGAACCCGATCCGCAGCCCGCGTTCGGGCACGGTCGCGCGCGTCCTGGTGGAGAGCGGCGCCCCCGTCGAATACGGCGAACCGCTGATCGTGCTGGAATAGCGGCATGTTCGAGAAGGTCCTCATCGCGAACCGCGGCGAGATCGCGCTGCGCATCCATCGCGCGTGCAAGGAGCTCGGCATCCACACGGTCGCCGTCCACTCGACCGCCGACGCCGACGCGATGCATGTGCGCCTGGCCGACGAAAGCGTGTGCGTGGGCCCGCCGCCGGCGCGCGAGAGCTATCTGAACAAAGCCGCGATCATCTCGGCGGCCGTCATCACCGGGGCGGACGCGATCCATCCGGGCTACGGCTTCCTGTCCGAGAACGCCGATTTCGCGCGCATGGTCGAAGACCACGGCATCGCCTTCATCGGCCCGTCGCCCGAGCACATCTCGATGATGGGCGACAAGATCGAGGCCAAGCGCGCCATGATCTCGCTGGGCGTGCCGTGCGTGCCCGGCTCGGACGGGCCGGTGGCGGATCTCGAGACGGCGCTGAAGCTCGGCGAGGAGATCGGCTATCCCGTGCTGGTCAAAGCGGCGGGCGGCGGCGGCGGCAAGGGCATGAAGGTCGCGAACTCGGCCGCCCAGCTCGAAGAGGCCTATCGCGGGGCGCGCGCCGAAGCCGGTGCCGCCTTCGGCAACGACGTCGTCTATATCGAGAAATATCTCGGCCATCCCCGGCACATCGAATTCCAGATGCTCGCCGACGCGCACGGCAACGTCGTGCATTTGGGCGAGCGCGATTGCTCGCTCCAGCGCTTCCATCAGAAGGTGCTGGAGGAAAGCCCGTCGCCCGCGCTCAACGCCGCCCAGCGCGACCGCATGGGCAAGATCGTCGTGGCCGCACTCAAGAAGCTCGGCTATCGCAACGCCGGCACGCTCGAATTCCTCTATCAGGACGGCGAGTTCTACTTCATCGAGATGAACACGCGCCTGCAGGTCGAGCATCCGGTGACGGAGATGATCTGCGGCCTCGATCTGGTGCGCGAGCAGATCCGTATCGCTTCGGGCGCCCCCCTGGCCTTCGGCCAAGCCGACGTGAACCTGCAAGGCCACGCGATCGAGTGCCGGATCAACGCCGAGAACCCCGAGACCTTCGCCCCCTCGCCCGGCAAGATCGCCGAGTATCACACGCCCGGCGGGCTGGGCGTGCGCATCGACAGCGCGCTCTATTCGGGCTACCGCGTGCCGTCCAACTACGATTCGATGGTCGCCAAGCTGATCGTCCACGGCACCAGCCGCAACGAGTGCCTGATGCGCCTGCGCCGCGCGCTCGACGAATACGTGATCGGCGGCATCCAGACCACGCTGCCGTTGCACCGGCGCCTGACGCGCACCAAGGAATTCATCGACGGCAATTACGACATCCACTGGCTCGAACGCTGGATGGGTTTGAAGAAATAGCGATGGCCGCGCTCACCCACAGGGAACTCTTGTGGGCCTACGCCAACGGGATATTCCCGATGGCCCGCGCGGCGAACGATCCCGACATCGGCTGGTACGATCCCGATCCGCGCGGCGTGCAGCCCTTGGACGGATTCCGCATTCCCCGCTCGCTCGCCAAATCCGCGCGCAAGAACCGCTACGAGATCCGCCTGGACACCGCTTTCGCGCAAGTGATGGAAGGCTGCGCCGCGCGCGATTCCACGTGGATCAACGCCGAGATCCGCCGGCTCTACGGCGAGCTGCACGAAGCCGGGCACGCGCATTCGGTCGAAGCCTGGGACGCGGACGGGCTGGCGGGCGGGCTCTACGGCGTACGCCTGGGTGCCGCGTTCTTCGGCGAAAGCATGTTCGCGCGCCGGCCCGACGCGTCGAAAATCGCGCTCGTCCACCTGGTCGCGCGCTTGATCGCCGGCGGCTTCGAATTGCTCGACACGCAAATGGCGACCGAGCACATGGCGCGTTTCGGTGCCGTCGAGATCCCGCGCGCGGAGTACCGGCGGCGCCTGGCGCGCGCGCTGCGCCGCGAAGCCAAGTTCGCCGACGCCGACCCGGCCCGCGTCGCCGCCGAGCTCGACAGATTGGTTCAGCGCCG
>JAMNXK010000205.1 GCA_023653245.1 Tagaea sp. | reverse complement strand
GCGATCGCGCGCTATTTCTCGACGGGCCAAGTGCCCGGGCCCTTGGGTGCGCGCCATCCCTCGATCACGCCGTTCGAGGCGTTCAAAGCCAAGGACGGCCACCTGATCGTCGCGGCGGGCAACGACGCTTTGTTCGCGAAACTCTGCGATGCCATCGGCCGCGCCGATCTCGCGAGCAATCCGTTGTTCCTTACCAACGCCACGCGCACCGACCACGCGGCCGCGTTGCGCGACGAGCTCGAACAAGCGCTCGCCGCCAAGACCGTCGCCGAATGGCTCGCGATCCTCGACCTGGCGGGCGTACCGTCCGGGCCGATCAACGACGTCAAGCAAGCCCTCGAAGATCCGCAGATCGCCGCGCGCAACATGGTCGTCGCCATCGACGACAAGGACGTGGGCGCGCTCAAGATGGCCGGCAACCCAATCAAGCTTTCGGCCTACGCCGATCCCGCCACGCGCGGCCCCGTGCCCGATCTCGACGGCGACCGTGCCGCGATCCTGAAGGGGATCCGATGAGGCTCCTCAAGCTCCTCGGCGGAATCGTCGCGGGGCTCGCGTTCCTCGCCGGAATCGCCTTGGGCGGCGGCTATCTCTATCTGCGCTCGGGCGTGCAACCGGCGGCGGGCGAAGTGCGCGTCGAAGGGCTGTCCGGCGCGATCGAGATCGTGCGCGACGAATTCGGCGTGCCCCATGTCTGGGCCGACGCGGAGAAGGATCTGTGGTTCGCGCTGGGCTTCCTGCACGGCCAGGACCGCGCCACGCAGCTCGAGCTCGTGCGCCTGCTCGGCCAAGGCCGCGTGGCCGAAGTGGCGGGCCCGCGCGCGCTGCCGTTCGACCGATTGAACCGCGCGCTGGGCGCGGCCGAGTCCGCCCGCCGCGCCTACGCGCAAGCCGGGCCCGAATTGCGCGCGCGCGCGGATTCCTACGCCGCCGGCGTGAACGCGGCCTTGTCGGTGCGCTACGGCGCGCCGCCGCCCGAATTCCTCGCCACCGGCCACAAGCCCGAACGCTGGGAAGCCTGGCACACGCTGCTGTGGGGCCAGATGATGGGCCTGACGCTGACCGGCGATTGGCGCGAGGAGCTGTTCCGCCTGCGCCTCGGCCCGCGCTTCACGCCGCCGCTGGCCGACGCGCTGTGGCCGCAATGGGACGGCGAAGCGCCGGCGATCGCCGGCGCGGCCGCCGCGTTCGATGCCGACTTCGCGCGCTGGGCCGAGGCGATCCACGCCGCACTGCCCGCCCCGCTCGGTCCCAGCCAAGCCTCGAACCATTGGGCGGTGTCGGGTGCCCACACGCAAAGCGGCGCGCCGATCCTGAGCAACGATCCGCATTTGGGGCTGGCGGCCCCGGGGCAATGGTATCTCGTGCGGCTGGAAGCGCGCGACACGGGGGCGGTCTACGCCGGCGCCTCGGCGCCCGGCGCGCCCGCGATCGTGCTCGGCCATAACGGCAAGATCGCTTGGGGCTTCACCACCACCAACGCCGACACCGCCGATCTGACCGTCGAGCGGATCGATCCCGCCGATCCCAATCGCTATCTCGCGCCCGACGGCCCGCGCGCGTTCGAGACGCGCGAGGAAACCTTCCAGGCGCGCGGCGCCGCCCCCCTCACCGTCGTCCAGCGGCGCACGCGCAACGGCATCGTGATCTCCGATTTCGACCGCAACGCGGCCGGGGCGGCGCCCGAGGGCCATGTGCTGGCCTTGATGGTGCCGGGCTTGGCGCTCGCCGAGACCACGGCCGAAGCGATCGTGGCGCTCAACCGCGCCGCCGATGTCGGCGAAGGCATCGCCGCCTTGCGCCATTGGGTGGCGCCGGTCCAAAACGTGCTGCTCGCCGACAAGCACGGGCGCATCGCGATGCGCGTGGCGGGCGCCGTGCCGATCCGCGCGTCGGCGCCGTCGATGCTGCCCAAGCGCGGCTGGGAGGCCGGCGGCGGCTGGACGGGTTTCGTGCCCTTCGAGCGCATGCCCCAAGCCCTCGATCCCGAATCGGGCAAACTCTCCAACGCCAACGACCGCGTGGTCGGGCGGGATTTTCCGTATCATTTGGCGTTCTCGTTCGACGCGCCCTATCGCCAGCGCCGCATCCAGGAAATGCTCGCCACGCCGGGCAAGCAGAGCCTCGCCTTCCACGAGGCGATGCTGGCCGATTCCGTGTCGTTGTTCGCGCGCGAGGCGATGGGCCAAGCGGCGTGGCTGGCGCCGGTCGAACCGCGCGCGCGCGCGGCACTCGACCGCTTGCGCGTTTGGGACCATGCCGTGCGCGCCGGCGGACCCGAAGGCCTGATCTTCAACGTGTGGGTCCGCGAGATCCAGCGCCGGGCGCTGGCCCGCGCGCTCGGCGATCTGGCGCCCGATGGCGGCCGCGATCGCGCGAAGCTGGTGCTCGACGTGCTCGCGCGCACCTCGCCCTTCTGCGACGGCGATTGCGCGCGCTTGGCGGAAGACGCGCTGGTCGCCGCGGTGCAGTGGATCGAGCTGCGCCACGGGCGCGACATGGCGAATTGGCGCTGGGGGGCCGAGCATGTCGCCCCGTTCGAGAATCCGATCCTCGCGCGCATCCCGGTGATCGGCGATTGGCTCGCGGTCGACGTGCCGACCTCGGGCGATTTCTTCACCGTGAATCGCGGCGCCTCGTTCGGCGGCCGCGACGCCGTACGCCCCTTCGCCCATAATCACGGGGCGGGCTATCGCGCGGTCTACGACCTCGCCGATCTCGACGCGTCGTTGTTCATGGTCGCCCCCGGCCAGTCGGGTCACCCCCTGTCGCGCCATTGGGCCGATTTGGCGCCGATCTGGGCCAGCGGCCGGCATCTGCGCCTGGCCCGCGCGCGCGCCGAACTGGGCGCCAAGGCGCCCGTGACCTGGCTGCGTCCGCTCTGACTTATCAAGGGTTTGGCCGAATTTTCACCTGCCGTTAACGGTATCGGCGTAGATTTTAATCGAATTTTACCGGGCGGGCGGCGGATTGAAGCCGGCCGGCCGGCGACGCATATTCCCGACACGGGAAAGCAGGAACGGCGATGGCGGACGATTCCCACCACCCAGTCATCATCATCAAGCGGCACAAGAAGGGCCACGAAGGCGCGCATGGCGGCGGCTGGAAAGTCGCCTATGCCGACTTCGTGACCGCGATGATGGCGTTCTTCCTGCTGATGTGGCTGCTCAACGCCACCGACCAGGAAAAGCGCACCGGCATCGCGCAGTACTTCACCGCGTTCGACGCGGTCTCGCGCTCGACCTCGGGGGCGGGCGGCGTGCTCGGCGGCGTGACGCTCGGGCCCGGCGAATTGCCGCGCATGACCGGCGGCATCGTCGTCGGCGTTCCTTTGGCGCCGACAGGCGAGGAAGCCGACACCGAAGGTCCCGAATTCGAGCAGACGCGCAACGCCGCCAACGAGGATTCGCCCAACCCGCAGCCCAACGCGCGCGGCGCGTCGGGTGTCGGTCCGGGCCCGTCGGGCCAAGCGGCGCGCGGCGACCGGCGCCCGGGCGAAGCGCCGGCGGGCGAGCTGTTCACCGGCACGCGCCCGCAAGGCCAGCAGAACGAAGGCATGGGGGCGGTCAGCCAGCAGATGCAGCGCGAAATGGCGCGGCGCGAGGAGCAGAGCTTCGCGCGCGCCGAGGCGGATATCCGTCAGGCGCTGCAAGAAGTGCCCGATTTGCGCCCGCTCGCGCAAAACCTGATCGTCGATCGCACGCAAGACGGCTTGCGCATCCAATTGATCGATCAAGAGCGCAACGCGATGTTCGCCTCGGGCTCGGCCCAGCCGGTCGAAGCCACGCGGCGCTTGCTGCAGACCGTCGCGCGCATCGTCCAGAACTTGCCCAACCCGATCGCCATCACCGGCCATACCGACGCCTCGCCCTTCCCGCGCGGCGCGCAATACACGAACTGGGAACTCTCCGCCGACCGCGCCAACGCCGCACGGCGCGCGCTGCTCGACAACGGATTGTCGCAAGCGCGCATCGCGCGGGTGATCGGGCGCGCCGACACCGAGCCGTTCATCGCCGACAATCCGTCGGACCCGCGCAACCGGCGCATCTCGATCGTCCTGCTGCGCGACATCCCGCTGACCAACTGACCATGCGCGCGAGCCGCCGCGCGGTCCTGCTCGGCGGCACGGCGGCACTCGGCGCGTGCGCCCTGCCCGCGCCGTCGATCGATCCCTTCGCGCTCGGCGTCGCTTCGGGCGATCCCAAGCCGGATGGCGGCACGATCTGGACGCGCCTGGCTCCCGCCCCGCTCGACCCCGATTGGGGCATGCCGCGCGACGACGCCGATGTCGCGTGGGAAGTCGCGCGCGACGAAGCCATGCGCGATATCGTCCGGCGCGGAACCGCGCGCGCCGAGCGCGAATGGGCGCATTCGGTGCATGTCGATATCGCCGGGCTCGAGCCCGCGCGCGACTATTGGTACCGCTTTCGCTGGCGCGGCATTGCGAGCCCCGTGGGGCGCTTGCGCACGGCGCCGTCGGGCCAGGCGGATCGCCTGCGCTTCGTGTCGGTCGGCTGCCAGCACTACGAATTCGGGTACTTCACCGCCTATCGGCATATCGCGGCGGCGCGCCCGGATTTCGCCGTCCATTCCGGCGACTACATCTACGAAGGCGGAACGACGGCCAATCCCGACCGGCCGCGCAAGCATTCGGGCGGCGTGTGCCGCACGCTGGCCGATTATCGCCGCCGCCACGCGCTCTACCGTCTCGATCCGGATCTGCGGGCGGCGCACGAAGCCGTGCCCTTCGTGATGTCCTTCGACGACCACGAGATCGTCGACAATTGGGCCGCGGATTTCCATCGCCAAGACGACCCGGCGGCCTTGCGCGCGCGCAAAACGGCGGCGCTCAAAGCGTGGTACGAGCACATGCCCGTGCCCGCATCGATGCGCCCGCGCGGGGATGCGATCGGCGCCCATCGCGGCTTGGCTTTCGGCGATTTGCTCGACCTGCCGGTGCTCGATACGCGCCAGTACCGCACGCGCCAGCCTTGCGGCGACGGCATCAAGGCGCGCTGCGCGGACGTCTTCGATCCGCGCGCCACGCTGCTCGGCGCGCACCAGCACGCGTGGCTGGCCGAGCGCCTGCGACGTTCGACGGCGCGCTGGACCGGAATCGCGCAGCAAGTGCTCGCCATGCGCGTGGATTTCGGCCTCAAGCGCCACAATCTCGACGCCTGGGACGGCTACGAGGCCTCGCGCGGCGCGCTGCACGCCGCG
>JAMNXK010000204.1 GCA_023653245.1 Tagaea sp. | reverse complement strand
TCCGGATCATGCGGTTGCGCGCAAGGGGTGCGCCGCGCCAGACTGGGTCATGACCCTCGTCCTCTCCCCCGGCCGGACCACGCTCGCGCAATGGCGCGCCCTCCACGAAGGGGCGCGCGCCACGCTCGACCCCGCTTGCCGGCCGCGCGTGGCCGAGTCGGCCGCCGCCATCGCGCGCATCCTGGCCAAAGGTGCGCCCGTCTACGGCATCAACACCGGTTTCGGCAAACTCGCCGGCGTGCGCATCGGCGACGCCGATCTCGCCACGCTCCAGCGCAACATCGTGCTCTCCCACGCCGCCGGCACCGGCCCCGATCTGCCGCGCAACGTCGTGCGCCTAGTGATGGCGCTCAAGCTCGCCAGCCTCGCGCAAGGGGCGTCGGGGATTTCGCTCGCCACGCTCGATCTGCTGCAAGCGATGCTCGCGCGCGACCTCCTGCCCGTCATTCCCGGTCAAGGCTCGGTGGGGGCGTCGGGCGATCTCGCGCCGCTCGCGCATCTCGCCGCCGCCATGCTGGGTGTGGGTGCGATCGACACGCCCGAGGGGCGCAAAACCGCCGCCGACGCGTTGCGCGCGGCGGGCCTCGCCCCCGCCCAGCTCGGCGCCAAAGAAGGCCTGGCGCTGCTCAACGGCACGCAAGTCTCGACCGCGTTGGCGCTGACCGCTTTGTTCGAGACCGAAGCCGCGTTCCGCGCGGGCCTGGTCACCGGGGCACTCGCCACCGACGCCGCGCGCGGCTCGGACACGCCGTTCGACCCGAGGATCCATAGCTTGCGCAAGCACAAGGGTCAGATCGACGCGGCCGACGCCTTGCGCCGGCTGATGGCGGGCTCGGCCATCCGCGCTTCGCACCGTATCGACGATCCGCGCGTGCAAGATCCCTATTGCCTGCGCTGCCAGCCGCAGGTGATGGGGGCGTGTCTCGACATCATCCGCAACGCCGCCGCCACGCTCGCGACCGAGGCCGACGGCGTGTCGGACAACCCGCTGATCTTCGCGGGCGCCGACGAGGCGCTCTCGGGCGGAAACTTCCACGCCGAGCCCGTCGCCTTCGCCGCCGACACGCTGGCGCTGGCGATCTGCGAGATCGGCTCGCTGTCCGAGCGGCGTCTGGCGATGCTGATCGATCCCGCTTTGTCGGGCTTGCCCGCGTTCCTCACGCCCAAGCCCGGATTGAATTCCGGCTTCATGATCCCGCAGGTGACGGCGGCGGCCTTGGTGTCGGAGAACAAGCAGCGCGCCTATCCGGCCAGCGTGGATTCGATCCCGACTTCGGCCAACCAGGAAGACCACGTGTCGATGGCGGCGCACGGCGCGCGCCGCCTGCTGTCGATGACGCGGAATTTGCGCGCCATCCTCGCCATCGAATGGCTCGCGACCGCGCAAGCGATCGACTTCCACGCGCCCTTGAAGACCTCCGAACCGCTGGCGCGCGTGATGGCGGCCTTGCGCGCGAAGGTCCCGCATCTCGACGACGACCGGCATTTCCACCCCGATATCGAAGCGGCGATCGCTTTGGTGTCCGACGGCACGCTGCCGCGCGAAGCGGGGATCGAGTTGCCCGGCGCTTGACGCTGCGCTAGAACGCCGCGCCATGAATCCGATTTTCGCCGATCTGCCGACCACGATCTTCGAGGAGATGTCCGCGCTGGCGCGCGCGCACGAGGCCGTGAATCTGGGGCAAGGCTTCCCCGACGATCCCGGCCCCGAAGACGTGCGCCGCAAGGCGGCCGAGGCCGTGGTTTCGGGCTGGAACCAATATCCGCCGATGCCGGGCTTGCCCGAGCTGCGCCAGGCGGTGGCCGCGCACTACAAGGCCCATCAAGGGCTCGACATCGACCCGATGGCCGAGGTGATGGTGACGTCGGGTGCGACCGAGGCGATCGCCGGCGCGCTGCTGGCGCTGATCGCCCCGGGCGACGAGGTCGTACTGTTCGAGCCCTTCTACGACGCCTATCTGCCGCTGGTGCGGCGTGCGGGCGGCGTGCCGAAATTCGTCAAGCTCGCGCCGCCCGATTGGCGCTTCACGGCCGCACAGCTCGCCGAAGCGATCGGGCCCAAGACCCGCGTGGTGCTGTTCAACAATCCGCTGAACCCGGCGGCTTGCGTCTATGGCGCGGCCGAGCTCGGCCTGATCGCCGAGGCGATCGCGGGCACGAACGCCATCGTCGTCGCCGACGAAGTGTGGGAGCACGTGATTTTCGACGGCCGCAAGCATACGTCCGTGCTCGCGGTCCCGGGCTTGCGCAAACGCTGCGTGAAGATCGGCTCGGCGGGAAAGATCTTTTCGCTGACCGGCTGGAAGGTCGGGTTTTCGGTCGCGGCGCCCGCGATCTTGAAGGTGCTGATGAAGGCGCATCAGTTCCTGACCTTCACCACGCCGCCCAATCTGCAAACGGCGGTGGCGTACGGGCTGGCGAAAGAGACGGCGCATTTCGACGCGATGCGCGACGATCTCGCGGCACGGCGCGATCATCTGGCGAAGGGCTTGGCGGCGGCGGGGTTCCGCACGCTGCCTTGCGAGGGGACCTATTTCATCAATGTCGATCTCGCACCCTTGGGCTTGACCGACGACCAGGAATTCTGCCGGCGTCTGGTCAAAGAGGCGGGCGTGGCCGCGATTCCCGTCTCGGCCTTCTACGCGGATGGCGCCATGCGCACGGCGATCCGCTTTTGCTTCGCCAAGAACTACGAGACGCTCGACGCTGCAGTCGAGCGCCTGGCGCGCTGGGCGCCCGAGCTGGCCGCTTAGCCGAGCTTCGGCAACCGGTTCTTTCCGCCCCAGGTTTCGGCGCGGATCCAGGCGAGCAGATCCGCGCGGTCGGGCGCGCGGCCTTGCAGGGCACCCACGCCGCGCCAGGCGGTGGCGAGCATGCAGCTCAGCACCGGCGCCTTGCCGATGAAGGGCCGCGCCAGGATGGGGGCGAGGGTCGGCATGCCCGTGCCCAGCATCACGATCGCATCGACGTCGGCGCCGTCCAGTCGGTCGAGTGCGGCCAACGCGGCCGAAGCCGTCAGGCTGTAGATCGGATGGAACTCGGGCGAGTCCCGATAGGCGTCGCTCTGTGCTGCGACGACGAAACCACGCGATTCCCAATAGCGCCGGCTCGCTTGGTTGAGAGACGGCGTGTAGGGCGAGACGAGGCCGATCTTCTTCGCACCCAGCGAGTTGAGCGCGGCGACCACCGCCACGCCCGACGTGACGAAGGGCACGCGCATCTTCGCTTCCGCGCGCGCGATCATCGCGTCTTCCGCCGCGCGCCCCGCGAGATACGAGGCACCCGTGCACGCCACCGCGATGGCGCCGACGGGCGCGTTGGCGAACTGGTCGAGCGCCGTCTCCATCGTGGCGAAGTAATCGACCAGCCGCGCGTCGATGGTGTTCTTGGGCGAGGTCAGGCGCGCGTTGATCCAGGCCGTGCCTTCGGGCATCAGCACGGCGAATTCCGGCTCGACGGTCGTGTTGGCTTGGGGCGTCAACGTGCCCAGCAAGCCCTTGCTCGCATATTCGACGAACATTTTTTAGATTTTCCGTTGACACGCGACTTGTCCGCAATATAGTACAAGTGCTCTCGGAATTTCCGGAAAAAATTCATGGCCCTGACGACGAGCGAAACGCCGGTGCTGATCGCGGGCGGCGGCCCGGTCGGTCTGACGCTGGCGGGCGAGCTCGGCTGGCGCGGCCAGTCTTGCATGGCGGTCGAGGAGCGCACCAAGCCGACCGAGCATCCCAAGGCGACGCTGCTGGGCGCGCGCTCGATGGAGTATTTCCGCCGCTGGGGCATCGTGGATGCGATCTACGCCCGCGCGCTGCCGGCGCACGTCAATTACTTCATCACCTTTTCGACGCGGCTGGCGGGGCACGAGTTGCACCGTATCACGTCGCCCTCGATCCGCGAGACGATCGAGCGGCCGCCCGAGATCGCGGCCAAGTATCGCGAGCTTTCCTGGTCGCCCTTCTACAAGACCCAGATCGGCCAGCAGGCGCTCGAGCCCGTGCTGCTCGATTTCGCGCGCGGGCAAAAGGGCGTCGAACTCCGCCATGGCTGGCGCTTCCTGGATTTCGTCGAGGACGAAACGGGCGTCACCTCGCGCATCGAGAACGTCGCGACCGGCGAAGCGGCGAACGTGCGCAGCCGTTATCTGATCGCCTGCGACGGCGGGCAGTCGGCGATCCGCCGCGCGCTCGGCATCCGCATGAACGGGCGCGGGCGCATGCGGCCCAACGTGTCGTTCTATTTCCGCTCCGAGGAATTCCTGAAGGTCCACGATCGCGGCCTCGGGAATCTCTATTTCATCTTCGCGCCCGATTGCTTCGGCCTGTTCACCGCCATCGACGGCCACGCCGAATGGCTGTTCCAGTTCTACTTCCTCGATCCCACGAAGCGCACCGATCTGCTCGACGCCAAGGACGTGCTGACCCGCGCGGTCGGCAAGCCCTTCGATTTCGAGCTGCGCGGCGTGCAGCACTGGCATCATCACCAATCCGTCGCGCGCGAGTGGCGCTCGAAACGAGGGCGCGTGTTCCTGGCCGGCGACGCCGCCCATCTTTTCGCCCCCACCGGCGGCGTCGGCATGAACACCGGCATCGGCGACGCGATCGATCTGGGCTGGAAACTCGACGCGGTGCTGTCGGGCTGGGCGCCCGAGAGCTTGCTCGAGAGCTACGCGCGCGAGCGCAAGCCCATCGCGGTGCGCAACTCCACGGTCTCGGCCAACAATTCGGACAAGATCGACATGGTCATGGACGAAACCCCGCCCGAGATCGAAGCCGAAGGGCCGGAAGGCGACGCCGCGCGCAAGGCGGTCACGCGCAAGATCCGGTGGATGGCCAAGCAGTTCAACTCGGCCGGCACGCATCTGGGCTATCGCTACGTCGATAGCCCGATCTGCGTGCCCGACGCGACGCCCGAGCCGCCGGACGATTTTACCCAGGTCGTGCCCTCGACCTGGCCGGGGTGCCGCGCGCCCCATGGCTGGCTGGGTGCGGACAAGAGTATGCGCGGACAATCGACCCTCGACTGGTTCGGGCGCGATTGGGTGCTGGTCCGCGCCCGTTCGGCCCCGGATGTGTCGGGACTGGACGCCGCCTTCGCCTCTCGTGGTATGAAATTGGCGACGCGAACCTTGCCGACGGCCGAATTGGAAACGCTCTACGAACGCCCTCTCGTGTTGGTCCGCCCCGACGGGCACGTCGCCTGGCGCGGGACCGAATTGCCCC
>JAMNXK010000203.1 GCA_023653245.1 Tagaea sp. | reverse complement strand
CGAGGGATCGCCGGGCGTGAGCGCTTCGAGGAAATCGCGCAAAGCGCGCGCGTCCATCCACGTCTCCGACACGAATTCCAGGCTTTCGCCGATCGACCGATTGAAGCGATAGCCCGCGAGACGCTCGACGCAGGCCAGCGCCGTGTCCTTGCTCGCCCAGGCGTATTCGAAGGACAGCGCGGGCACGCGCGAATTCAGCCCCGCGAGGACTTCGGCTTCCGCGCCCTCGACGTCGATCTTCACGAAATCCGGCCGTCCGTGGCGCGCGATCAACGCGTCGAGCGTGGTCATCGGCACGTCGACCGCGTGGTTCCAGACCACGCGCTCGTAGCCCGGCGCTCGCGCCGCCGCCGCCACGAAATCGCCCGACGCGCTCGTCACCGTCGGATGGCGGTCGCTGACGCGCAAGGTCAGCGTCCCTTCGCGCGCGCCGATCGCCGCGCGTTCGAGGACGAAATTCGGATCATCGACGAACAGCCGGGCGAGGAAATCGGCGAACAGCGGCTGCGGCTCGACCGCGACGACGGCCGCCCCCAAGCGCCGCCAGCTCGCCGCGCGGTTGCCGGCATGGCTGCCGACGTCGAAAGCGAGCCCGCCCGGCTTCACCCAGCGCGCGTACAAGCGGTCGAGCTTCGCGCGCCGTCCCGGCACGAGCCAATAGATCGCGATCGAGCGCGCGAGGCCGAGATAGGGCGCGAAGCCGTTTTCGCGCCGGCGCGATGCGGCGTGCCGCCACAGCCACGCCACGTCGAGCGCGAACGATCCCAGCAACGCCGCGAGCGCCACCCCGGCGAGCCAAGCGCCCGGATCCCACGGCGCGATCGCCGCGATCAAGCCGAGGCCCTGGACCACGCAGACGATCCGCCGCCGCTCGCTGTGCGGCAGCGGATTCGACAAGAACGGCCACGCGAACGACGCGGCGACGAAGACATAGCGCGGCAGGCCGAGCAGCAGCAGCTCGATGCCGTGCGCGCGCGCAGCCAGTATCGAAAGGACGAGCATCAGCGCGGAATCGACCTCCATGTCGAAGCGCGCGCCGAAGGCCGAGGCCGTCCGGTTGCGCCGCGCCAGCCAGCCGTCGAGCCCGTCGGCGGCGAGCAGCAGCCCCGCGAACAGCGCGAACGCGAGGCGCGCGCGCTCGTCTAACGGCGCCGTCAAGAACGCGCAGAGCAGCGCCACACCCATGCCGCGCACGTACGTGACCGCGTTCGCGGCACCCAGCCGCGCGAAAGGATGGTCCGCCAAGCCCCAACGCGCGCCGGCCCACAGCAGCGGCGTCGCGACCGCGAAGAACGCGATCCCTTCCGGCGGCGCGACGACCCAAGGCACCGGTGCCGCGATCGCCGCCGATAGGATCGCCAAGCGTCGCAGATCGGTCGTGCGGGTCATTTCGGCGTCGAGAAATCGGCGAGGAAGCCGGCGAGGAAATCCTCCATCGGCGCGGCCGAAGCGGGCACGGCGATGCCCGGCACGTAGCCGCGCCGCAAGAACGGCTCGACGACCGCTTCGTCGCGCGCGAAGACGTGGATCGGCACGGCGAAGTCGCCCGTGCGCCGCGCGGTCGTCAAGGGCGGGGAATGGTCGCCCAACACGACGAACAGGATGTCCTTGTTCGCCACGTGCCCGGCGAAGCGCCCGATCGCGTCCAGCACGTAGTCGATCGTGGCGGCGTGCGCCTCGTCCTGCTCGAACACCCGCCCGCCGCGCACGGGGAATTCCTTGACCGGCAGGCCTTCGTAAACGCGCCCGTCGCCGAGCGCGTCCCAATCTTCGACGATCGCAGGCACGCGCTCGAACGGCGTGTGGCTCGACGCGAGCACGATCTTGGCGAACGAAAGCGCGCCGCCGAGATCGAGCTCGGCGAAGCGGTTCAGCACCCATTGATCGGGCAGCGTTTCCCACGCGAAGCGCGGACCCCGATAGCCCAGATCGGGCTGGATGCGGATCGTCTCGAACCCGAGCAGCCGCCCCTCGGGCCAAGGCTGGTCGATACGCGGCATGACCGCGACGCTGCGCCAGCCCGCGGCGGCGAAACGATGGGCGAGCGTGCGCGCGCCGGAGACCAGCAGCACTTCGTAGGCGTCCTGCGCGGCGATCCTCACGCCCGCGAGCAGCGTGCCATGCGCCATCCACGAGCCGCCTCCCGTGGTGGGCGAGATCAGAGACGCGGACGCCGACGCGTAGCCCGAAGCTTCGAGCCTTTCGGCCAGCGTCGCGCGCGCGGGCGCCGCGACGTCCGAACGGCCGTAGGACTCGACGAAAATCAACACCACATGCTTGCCGCGCAGCGCCGCAAGATCGGCCTCGGCGGGAAGTGCCACTTGCGCCGCGTCGATGCGCGCGCGGTGCGCGCCCCGCAAGCCTTCGGCCGCCAGCACGTTATCGACGTTGCGCGCGACGACCGCGGCCGCATCGGCCGACAGGAAGGGGCGCGGGCTCGGCGACGAGGGTGCGGCCGGCAACGCGAACCAAAACGCCGCCAGGATCGCGAAGCCGGGCAGAAGCCGCGCCGGCGCGCCGGACGCGAAAGCGCGGAAGACGATTCCGAACGCGGCGCGCACGATCGTCAACGCGATCAGCGCCGCCACAGCGAGGCCCAGCGCCAGCAGGCCGAGCTCCGCCACCGGCATCGAATCGGACAGCATCTTGGCGAAGACGGGGGCGAAGCGCGCGTCGATGGCGAGGTTGAGATCGCGGCCGAAGAACCACGGCACGGCCAAACCGAGCGCGCGCACGGCGAAGGCGAGCACGAAGGCGATGGTCAGGAGCCAGAGCAGCGTCGAGGCTTTGCGCGCGCCGAGCAGCGCGACGATCCCCAGCAGCGCCATCGCCGCGAGCAATTCGATGGCGATCGCCGAAGGCATCAGCTGCAAGGGCGTTTCGACGAAATCGCCCGACGACACCAGCTGATTGAGGAAGACGACGGCGCACGCCGCCGAGACGGTCCAGGGCGCGTCGATTCGCTTGCGCTTCACGCGCCCGCCTCCACGCGCAAGATCGGCTTGATCTTGGGCCCTTCGCCCAACGCGTAGACGTCCATCGTGCGCGCGATCGCGTCGGCGGCGGCACCCATCGGCCCCAAATAGGAAAGCAGATGGAGCCACGCGTATTTGCTCGTCCAGCCGAGCCCGGCGGCGCGGCGCGCGTATTTCCACGCGCGACCTGCGGCGCGGTGGAAGGCGAGGCGGCCGTAGCGCGCCTCAAGCTCGGGATGCGCGCGCAGGAAATTCGCCAGGACGAGCGCGAAGTCGTGATGCGCCTGATGGCCTTGGCCGACCATGATGCGGGTCGCGTCTTCCGCCGGGCCCCAGGTCACGACATGATCCCAGCGCGCTATCTTGCCCAGCCGCGCCACGCGCAAGGCCAGCGAGAAATCCTCGACGAACACGCCCGGATCGCAAGCGCCTGCGCGCTTGACCGTGTCGGTACGGAAGATCGTCGGCGAGGTGCCCGACACGCCGCGGCGGATGACTTCCGCCACCGGATCGTGCGGGACCGCGGCCGGCACGCGCGCGGCCGCGTCCTCGTCGAAAACGATCTCGGACGGGTCCTTGTAGAAGCCGATGCGCCCGAACACCGCCTCGCTGCCGGTCGCTTCGGCGATGTCGATCAGCCGGCGCGTGGCGTAGGGGGCGAGCACGTCGTCCGAGCCCACCAGCTTGAGCCAGGGCATGGTGGCGAGTTCGATGCCGGTGTTCGTCGCCGCCGACGGGCCGCCGTTCTTGCGCTCGACGATGCGGCAATTGGGCCAGTCGCGCGTGAGTTCGCGCACGATCGCCACCGAGCGGTCGCGGCTGCCGTCGTCCACGAACAGGAATTCGCGCGGGATCTCGGGCGTTTGGCGCCAGATCGCCGCGATCACTTCCGGCAGGAAGCGCTCCTTGTTGTAGACGGTGCAGAGGATCGTGACCCCGGACATGCCCCCGTTTTTACCCGCTTGCGGGGCCCGCGCAAGCGGGGCATGAACGGGGCATGCCGCGCGTGATTCCCGACCTCGATCTCGACGACCGCGATCTCCAGTGGCGCTTCGTGCGCGCCTCGGGGCCCGGCGGGCAGAACGTCAACAAAGTGTCGAGTGCGGTCGAGCTGCGCGTCGATCTCAAGACCTGCCGCCTGCCCGTCGAGGTGCTGTCGCGCTTGCGGGCGCTCGCCGGACGGCGCGTGTCGTCCGAGGACATGCTGCTGGTCGAGGCGCAGGAGCATCGCAGCCAGGACGACAACCGCAAATCCGCCTTGGCCAAGCTCGCCGGGCTGCTGCGCCGCGCGAAGGAACGGCCCCGGCCGCGCAAGGCGACCAAGCCGACCAAGGGCTCCAAGCGCCGCCGCGTCGAATCGAAGGTCAAGCGCGGCGCGCTGAAGGCGCTGCGCGGCACCGGCTACGACGAAGACTGAGCCAAGGCGACCGCGAGCTCGCCGCCCAACCGCGCATTGTTGCGCGCCAGCGCCAGATTGGCCGCGAGGCTGCGCCCTTCGGTGCGCGCGTTGATTCGCGCCAGCAGGAAGGGCGTGAGCGCCTTGCCGCCGATGCCTTGCGCGTCGGCCGCAGCCACCGCTTCGGCGATCGCGGGCTCGATGTCGAGCGCCGCTTCGGCCGGAATCGGATTGGCGATCAGCATGCCGCCGCCGCCCAAACGCCGATGCGCCGCCACGGCGCGCGCCAATTCGGCGATCGCATCGAAACGCGCTTCGACCCTAAGGCCGCTATCGGGCGCGTAGAAGGCGGGAAAGGCGTGCGTGCGCCAGCCCCAGACGGGCACGCCCAGGGTCTCCAGCGTCTCGAGCGTCTTGGGCAGATCGAGAATCGACTTCGCCCCGGCCGAGATCACGGCGACCGGGCTGCGCGCGAGCTCGGGCAGATCGGCGGAGATGTCGAAACTCGTCTCCGCGCCGCGATGCACGCCGCCGATGCCGCCGGTGGCGAAGATCGCGATGCCGGCCATCGCGGCCACCGCCATCGTGGCGGCGACCGTGGTCGCCCCGTTCGCGCGCTTGGCGATCAGGGCCGCGAGATCGCGGCGCGAGGCTTTGGCGATGCCGTCGGTCAGTGCGAGCGTCTCCATCTGTGCCGCCGACAGGCCGACGCAAATGCGCCCGCCGAGAATGGCGATGGTCGCCGGGATCGCGCCCGCGCCGCGCACTTCGGCTTCCAGCGCGCGCCCCGCGTCGAGATTGGCCGGGCGCGGCAGGCCGTGCGCGACGATGGTGGATTCGAGCGCGACGACGG